>JAFUUL010000066.1 GCA_017483805.1 Prevotella sp. | reverse complement strand
GCATTCCACACGCTGTTGGCTGTGCTGCTGTTGGCATCGCAGTCGTAACGCTGCGGGGTGTTCGACTGCTTCGACTCGCGGCTGTTGCTGACATAGTCAACGTCGGAGTTGAGGATGAGCGAGAAGGTGTAAGCCTGTCCGAAGCAGTTGTTGGTCAAGATGCTGGCATAGACACCGTTGAGCGCCTGTCCTGCATCCTTTTGTGAACTGAAGACGTCCTCAATGGAGTACTTCGACGGAGAGTCTACATCGAGGTAGTCGTTGCAGGCCGTCAGTAAGAGTGCTCCGAGTCCACAGGTCAATATACTCTTTATTTTCATAATCGTTGTCTTCTTATATTATATGAATAATGTAGCGTTAGAATGTGGCGTTGATACCGAACGAGAAGGTACGGGCACGCGGGTAGCGGTTGTAGTCCATTGACGGTGTCAAACCAGACTGTACGTCCACCTCAGGATCATAGCCGGAGTAGCCGGTCAGGATGAAGAGATTGCCCAACGAACCATAGACGCGCAGTTTGCTCAGATAGAGTTTCTTGGCGAGATTCTTCGGCAGCGTGTAGCCCACGGTGACGTCAGAGCAGCGCAGGAAGGAGCCGTCCTCCACGAAGTAGGAGTTGATGGTGTTGGTCACCACGTCGGCGGGGTTCCAGCGTCCCTTCGGACGGTTGATGTCCAGATAGTCGGTGGTCTGGTCGAGCACGGTCTTGGCCGTTGTGGTATAGTCGTCGTGGCTACCGAAGTCGGCAGTGTAGATCCAGCGGTTGCCGCGGCCGAACTCCTTCAGCACGTTGGTGTACTCGGTGCCCTTGCTTGAACTGGACGAGAGGGCGTAGGCCGTACCGTTATACACGTCGAAGTCGAGCATATAGGTGAAGTTGGCTGTGAAGTCGAAGTCCTTCCACTGGCCGCTCAGGCCGAAACCACCCTGCCAGCGCGGGTTGGTATTGCCGATGACGGTGCGGTCCTTGTCGGTGATCTTGCCGTCGCCGTCCAGGTCCTTGAACTTGATCTTGCCGGGCATAGAGGGATCGCCGGAGGTAGATGCAGCCAGCACGTCGGTGGTCATCTCGGGCACGCCGTCCTTGAGCACCCACTTGGTCTTGTTGTTCCAGGTGTCGATGTCGAAGTCGTCGATGCTGTAGAGGCCGTCGTAGACATAGCCGTAGAAGAGGCCTACCTCACCGCCTACCTGCAGGATATAGTCGTCCTTACCGGAGGAGTAGAAGCGGGTGCTATTGTTGTAGAGCACGTCGTCGGAAGCATTCAGGGCCTTCACCTTCATCTTGTTGTGACCCAGCGTCAGGTTGGCACTGACCACATAGTCCTTGCCGCGCACGATGTCGCCGTTGACGGTCAGTTCGAAACCGGAGTTCTGCACCTTACCGATGTTCTGCTGCTGAGTGGTGTAGCCAGAGGTGGTAGAGATGGGCGACTTGTAGAGCAGGTCGCGGGTGGTGTTGACATAGACCTCAGGCGTGACGGTCAGGCGTCCCTTGAAGAGAGAGATGTCGAATGCCAAGTTGCGGGTGACGGTGGTCTCCCACTTCACGTCCTTGTTAGGATACTGCGAGGGAGAACTATAGTACATCTCACCATACTGACGCTGCTCACCGAAGCCAGGGCCACCCTCGGTAGACACGGTGTAGCGGTAACGCCACAGGTCGGAGTCGATCTGGTTGTTACCGGCCAGACCGAAGGCCACGCGCAGTTTCAGGTTGTCGACCCACTTAATGTTCTTCATGAAGGGCTCGTCGCTGATGACCCATGCACCAGAGATGGAGGGGAACCAACCCCACTGGTTGCCGGGAGCAAACTTGGTGCTACCGTCGGCACGGAGCGTGGCAGAAGCCAGATAGCGGTGCTTCCAGTTGTAACTCACCTGTCCGAAGAACGAAGCCGTGCGGTCGGGAGTAGAGCGATAGGTCTCAGAGAGATAGACATCACCCAGGCCCATGTTGTCGAATGCACGCTCGGCCGTGATGGTGCGGTCGAAGTAGCGGTTCTTCTGCGTGCTCGTCTTATACTCGGTGTTGTAGATTTCCTGACCGAGGAGGAACGACAGGTTGTGATCGTCCTGGATGGTCATGTCGTAGGTGGCCGTGTTGGTCCAGGTGTACGACTGCGCGGTGCGCTTCACCACCTGAGCCACAGGCTGCGAGTTGTACTTCTTGCCCTCAGAGGTGAGGTAGCCCCAGTAGCGCTGCTGGTCGCTGAACGTGATGGAGAAGTTGCCCTCGGTGCGCAGCGTGAGTCCCTCGATGGGTGTCCAGGTGAGCGACATACGGTTGTTCACGTTGTAGGAGTGCTTCTTCTGCACGTTGGTAGCGATGTTGGAGATGGGGTTGTTCTCGTCCCACTCTGCCAGAGCATCGGGGTCGACGAGCGTGAAGTGTGTGCCGTAGGTGCCGAACTGCGTGTAGCCCTTGGTGGGAGCATACTTCAGCACGTCGATGATACCTGCAGTACCCACGCCTTCACCACCGGCACCATTGTCGCGACGGTAGGTCATCGTGGGGCTGTAGTTGAACTTGAGGTTCTTGCTCAGGTTGGTGCTCAACTTGAGGTTGATGTTGGTACGGCGCACGCCGGAGCCCTTGATGGTACCCTTATCGTCGGTCTGGGTAACTGACAACTTGAAGCGGGTGTTGTCGCTACCGCCGCCGATGGCCACGTTAGCCATGTAGTTCATGGGCGACTCGTTCATCACCTCGTCCTGCCAGTCCATGTTAGGCACGGTCGTATAGACGTCGAGGTCGGCAGGGTTGCCGAAGTGCTCACGCCAGTTGCGGGCGGTGGTAGAACTGTAAGCCACGCCACCCTGGGCGCGGTCCCATGTGTACTCAGCGAAGTCGGCAATGTTCATCACGTTGAGTTTCTTGGCTCTGTGGGCCACGGTCAGACGACCGTTGAACTCCACCTGCACCTTGCCTGCCTGGGCCGACTTGGTGGTCACCACGATAACGCCATTACCACCCTTGGCACCATAGATGGCGGTCAGGGAGGCATCCTTCAGAACGTCGATAGAGGCGATGTCCGACGGCGGGATATCGTTGATGTTGGACTGCTGGAAGCCGTCTACGATATAGAGAGGCTCGTTAGACTGGGTCACAGAGGTTGCACCACGCACGCGGATGTTGATGTCGGCACCGGGCTGACCGTCGACCGTCGTTACCTGCACGCCGGCAATCTTACCCTGCAAGGCCTCACTGGCCGATGACACAGGCACGGCCTCCAGTTTCTTACCCTGGATAGAACCCACCGAACCGGTCAGATCCTTACGGGCCTTGCTGACATAACCGACGACGACCACCTCTTCGAGGGCGGCGTTGTCATCCTCCATAGTGATTCTCATGTTGGCAGACGGTGCCAATTCCTGGGTCTTCATGCCCATGTAGGTGACCACGATCTTCTTGCCGGCGGGAACCTTCAGGGTGAAGTTGCCGTCAAAGTCGGTCGCCACAGCATTCTTGGAATTGCCTTTCTCCATTACGGTTGCACCGATGACGGTCTCGCCCGTAGAATCAAAGACTTGTCCTTTGACCGTTGTTTGTGCCATCAACTCGGGAGGAGCGAGCACAAAAAACGCGGCCAAGAGACACAGTTTGCACAATAATCTCATTGCGTCCTTCATACTTTGTTTTGTTTTTGTTAGTACTATGATAATTTTAAATAAGTTTTAGTAATTCGTAAGTTCGTATAAAAATCGTTGCAAAGTTAGCGATTATCTATGAAATGGCAAAACTTTATTTCGAATATTTTTAAAAATATTGAGTTAAAGTTTCCTTTCTTCCATGATTTTGCTCCCCAGACAGCCCCTTTCAAGGCTCGTTGGCATAGGTCAGAGCCCTGCCGATGCCGTAGGTCTTCTCCAGTTGATGCTCCAACTCCGTCATGTCGTTGCCCAGTTTCTGCATGGTAATCTTGGCATAGATCTGGGTGGTCTTGATGTTGGAATGGCCCAGCAGACGGCTTACGCTCTCAATGGGCACGCCGTGGTTGAGGGCCATGATGGCGAAGGTGTGGCGGGCGCAGTGCATGGTGATGGTCTTGCTGATGCCGCACATGCTGATGACCTGCTTCACCTGCTTGGCCAGGGTTCTGTACTTGGGCATATTAAATAAAGGTACGCGCGCGATGTCAGAATGGGCATAATGTGCCAGTATCTGCTGGGGCACTGCCAGCATCTTGACCTGGAAGGGCACCTTGGTCTTGTGCCGCCTGGAGATGATCCAATACTCGCCGTTGATGTTTCTCACCTGCTCGGCTGTCAGTTCCTTGATGTCGATGTAGGCCAGGCCGGTGAAGGCGGCGAACACAAAGATGTCGCGGGCGAAGGCCAGTTCGTGGCGGTCGAACCTGTGGTTCATCACGGTCAGCAGTTCCTGCTCTGTCAGGTATTCGCGTGGGCGGATGTTCTTGGGGATGTAGAACTGGAAGAACGGATTGCTTGACATGAGTCCCCGCTGGTAGGAACGCGTGACCACTCCCTTCAGATGCTGGCAAGTCAGCCAGATGGTGCCGCCCCTGAGTTTCCGCTCGGCACTGAGCCATGCGCAGAAGTCCTGGATGAAGTGTGGCCTGAGTTCTGCCAGGGCAATGTCTTCCCTGTGGCAGCAGTCGTGCAGGTATTGTGCCACGTAATGCCTGCTTTGCAGCAGTTTCGTGTAGGAGGCCTCTGCGCGGTCTTTGCCTATTCGCAGTCTGAACCTCTCGTTGTCCTGGTCGTAGACCTCCAGCAGGGTCACGCCAGTCTCCGTGTGATTGACTTGTGTTAACATAGTTACTTTGCTTTTGATAATGATACGAATTACTTTAGTTATTAAATAGTTTAGTTTATACGTCTCAGTTCGCAATATGCATTACCACATTAGCCTTATTTAACTCTCGGCATGGTTAATCGCTAACTTTGCAACCAAATTTGCTTACTAAAACTAATTATATAACAGAAATCATATCAAAAAATTATATTCAAGTACTAACAAAAAACAAAAACAACGTATGAAGGACGCAATGAGATTATTGTGCAAACTGTGTCTCTTGGCCGCGTTTTTTGTGCTCGCTCCCCCCGAGTTGATGGCACAGACAACGGCAAAAGGACAGGTCTTTGATTCTACGGGCGAGACCGTCATCGGTGCAACCGTAATGGAGAAAGGCAATTCCAAGAATGCTGTGGCGACCGACTTTGACGGCAACTTCACCCTGAAGGTTCCCGCCGGCAAGAAGATCGTGGTCACCTACATGGGCATGAAGACCCAGGAATTGGCACCGTCTGCCAACATGAGAATCACTATGGAGGATGACAACGCCGCCCTCGAGGAGGTGGTCGTCGTCGGTTATGTCAGCAAGGCCCGTAAGGATCTGACCGGTTCGGTGGGTTCTATCCAGGGTAAGAAACTGGAGGCCGTGCCTGTGTCATCGGCCAGTGAGGCCTTGCAGGGTAAGATTGCCGGCGTGCAGGTAACGACGGTCGACGGTCAGCCCGGTGCCGACATCAACATCCGCGTGCGTGGTGCAACCTCTGTGACCCAGTCTAACGAGCCTCTCTATATCGTAGACGGCTTCCAGCAGTCCAACATCAACGATATTCCGCCGTCGGACATCGCCTCTATCGACGTTCTGAAGGATGCCTCCCTGACCGCCATCTATGGTGCCAAGGGTGGTAATGGCGTTATCGTGGTGACCACCAAGTCGGCCCAGGCCGGCAAGGTGCAGGTGGAGTTCAACGGTCGTCTGACCGTGGCCCACAGAGCCAAGAAACTCGACGTGATGAACATTGCCGACTTCGCTGAGTACACATGGGACCGCGCCCAGGGTGGTGTGTCTTACAGTTCTACCACCGCCCGCAACTGGCGTGAGCACTTCGGCAACCCTGCCGACCTCGACGTCTACACGACCGTGCCTAACATGGACTGGCAGGACGAGGTGATGAACGAGTCGCCCATGAACTACATGGCTAACGTGGCCATCGGCGGCGGTAGCGACAACACCCGCTTCAAGTTGTCAGTTACCCAGACCGACGATAAGGGTACCATCAAGGGCTCCGGCGTGCGCCGTACCAATATCAACCTCAAGTTGAGCACCAACCTGAGCAAGAACCTCAAGTTCAACTACAGCCCCACGATGACCTACCGTCGCGACAATGGTGCCGGTGGTGAAGGCGTGGGTACTGCAGGTATCATCGACGTGCTGAAGTATGCTCCCACCAAGGGCTACACGCAGTTCGGCACCTACGGCACACACTTCACGCTCGTCGATCCCGATGCTCTGGCAGAGTGGGACGAGAACAACCCCATCTCCAACATCGCCACCAACGTGCAGAAGAAGCACTCCTACAACGTGAACAACCGTATGTCGCTCACCTGGACACCCATCGAGGGACTCACGCTGCGCACCGAGGGCAACTTCTCCATCACGTTCAGCGACCAGCAGCGCTACTGGGGCTACCTCACCTCTGAGGGCAAGAAGTACAACTCGCAGCCTGTGGCTCAGGTGGTGAAGCGCACCGCGCAGTCGTACACCTGGACCAACACGGCCACCTACGACATGACCATCCAGGACGACCACAACCTGTCGTTCCTCCTCGGTCAGGAAATCTACAACACCGAGTATAAGACCAGCACGCAGAAGAACCGCTACTTCGACCGCACCATCACGGCCGAGCGTGCCTTCGACAACATGGGCCTGGGTGATGTCTATCTCTCTGAGACCTATCGCTCTACTCCCGACCGCACGGCTTCGTTCTTCGGACAGGTGAGTTACAACTGGAAGCACCGCTATCTGGCTTCTGCCACGCTCCGTGCCGACGGTAGCACCAAGTTTGCTCCTGGCAACCAGTGGGGTTGGTTCCCCTCTATCTCTGGTGCATGGGTCATCAGCGACGAGCCCTTCATGAAGAACGTGAAGTGGGTCGACAACCTGAAACTGCGCGTGGCCTTCGGTCTGGCCGGTAACAACCAGATCGACTCCGACCTGTGGCGCTACCGCTACACCGTGTCTACCGAGGGTGGCCCCGGCTTCGGTGAGCAGCGTCAGTATGGTGAGATGTACTATAGTTCTCCCTCGCAGTATCCTAACAAGGACGTGAAGTGGGAGACCACCGTCACCCGCAACTTGGCATTCGACATCTCTCTCTTCAAGGGACGCCTGACCGTCACGCCTGAGGTCTATGTCAACACCACCCGCGACCTGCTCTACAAGTCGCCCATCTCTACCACCTCTGGCTACACCACTCAGCAGCAGAACATCGGTAAGGTGCAGAACTCCGGTTTCGAACTGACCGTCAACGGCGACATCGTGCGCGGCAAGGACTATGTGGTCAGTGCCAACCTGACGCTGGGTCACAACAAGATGAAGGTGAAGGCCCTGAATGCTTCCGACGACGTGCTCTACAACAACAGCACCCGCTTCTACTCCTCCGGTAAGGATGACTACATCCTGCAGGTAGGCGGTGAGGTAGGCCTCTTCTACGGCTACGTCTACGACGGCCTCTACAGCATCGACGACTTCGACATCGACACCTGGAACAACAAGACCAAGTGGGTGCTCAAGGACGGCGTGCCCGAGATGACCACCGACGTGCAGGCTGCATCTACCTCCGGCGATCCCTCGATGCCCGGCAAGATCAAGTTCAAGGACCTGGACGGCGACGGCAAGATCACCGACAAGGACCGCACCGTCATCGGCAACACCAACCCGCGCTGGCAGGGCGGCTTCGGCCTGAGCGGCCAGTGGAAGGACTTCGACTTCACGGCCAACTTCACCTATATGCTCGACTTCGACGTGTATAACGGTACGGCCTACGCCCTCTCGTCCAGTTCAAGCAAGGGCACCGAGTACACCAACGTGCTGAAGGAGTTCGGCCGCGGCAACCGCTGGATCTACACTGCCGACTTCGGTAGCCACGACGACTATACCACAACGGCCAAGACCGTGCTCGACCAGACCACCGACTATCTGGACATCAACCGTCCGAAGGGACGCTGGAATCCCGCCGATGTGGTGACCAACACCATCAACTCCTACTTCGTGGAGGACGGCTCCTTCCTGCGCTGCTCTGACGTCACCGTGGGCTACACGCTGCCGAAGAATCTCGCCAAGAAACTCTATCTGAGCAAACTGCGCGTCTATGGTTCGTTGGGCAATCTCTTCATCCTGACCGGCTACTCCGGCTATGATCCTGAGGTGGACGTACAGTCTGGTTTGACACCGTCAATGGACTACAACCGCTACCCGCGTGCCCGTACCTTCTCGTTCGGTATCAACGCCACATTCTAACGCTACATTATCCATATAATATAAGAAGACAACGATTATGAAAATAAAGAGTATATTGACCTGTGGACTCGGAGCACTCTTACTGACGGCCTGCAACGACTACCTCGATGTAGACTCTCCGTCGAAGTACTCCATTGAGGACGTCTTCAGTTCACAAAAGGATGCAGGACAGGCGCTCAACGGTGTCTATGCCAGCATCTTGACCAACAACTGCTTCGGACAGGCTTACACCTTCTCGCTCATCCTCAACTCCGACGTTGACTACGTCAGCAACAGCCGCGAGTCGAAGCAGTCGAACACCCCGCAGCGTTACGACTGCGATGCCAACAGCAGCACAGCCAACAGCGTGTGGAATGCTACCTGGACAGCCATCGAGAATGCCAACAACTTCGTCTACAACCTGAAGAACGGCTCCGTCTACGACGAGACCAACGCCGAGGTGATGCAGATGATGGGCGAGGCCAAGGTGCTTCGTGCCATGCTCTACTATGAACTGTTGTGCTACTGGGGCGATGTGCCCTTCACCTTCGAGCCTACCTCGGCCACCGAGAACTTTGCTCCGGCCATCCAGTCGCGCGACGAAGTGGCCAAGGCCCTGATTGAGGATCTGGCCGATGCAGCCCCCAAGATGAAGTTCTCTTCTGAGATCTCAGAGGGTATCGAGCGTGCTTCCAAGGAGGCCTGCTGGGCCCTCATCTCCCGCATCGCCCTGCAGGCCGCCGGCTACTCGCTGCGCCATGCTGACGGCGACGCCACATCCTATGGCTACATGGGCAAGCCCTCTGCTGCCGACGAGACCTGGTTCCTGACTAAGGCCCGCCTCTATGCCGACTCTGTCATCACCAGCGGTACTCACAGTCTGAAGAAGGACTACCAGCAGGTGTTCTACGACGAGTGCAACATGCAGGTGAGCGACGGCGACGACGTCATCTTCGAACTGCCGTTTGCCATCGAGGCATCGGGCACCATCGGCTATCGCCAGGGTCCCACCTTCAGTAGCAATGCCGGCGAGACCAACTACCAGTGGGGCGAGTGCAACGGCGGCCAGTATCTGGAGTCGTTCTATCGCTACAGTTTCGCCAAGGGCGATGCCCGTAAGTATGTGGGCGAGGGCTTCTGGTACTACGACTATCAGGGT
>JAFUUL010000065.1 GCA_017483805.1 Prevotella sp. | reverse complement strand
CGCGTCGGGATCGGATAAGCGCTGAAAGCATCTAAGTGCGAAGCCGGCCACAAGATGAGGGCTCCATGAGGGTCGTCGGAGACTACGACGTTGATAGGGTGCAGGTGTAAAGACGGCGACGTCAAAGCCGAGCACTACTAATTGCCCGAATACTTTCGCCGCGGGGCTTGTGCTTCGTGCTGTATGCAGTCTGGCCGGTGCGTCTTGGCTGTCAGTTCTTGTGTGAAATGTGTCAACCCCCTTGTCAGGTGGTTATTGCGGCGGGGTTCCACCTCTTCCCATTCCGAACAGAGAAGTTAAGCCCGCCTGCGCCGATGGTACTGCAATGCAATGCGGGAGAGTAGGAGGCCGCCGTCTTTTCAGAAGAGAGAAGCCCTGAGTCAGAGATGATTCAGGGCTTCTTCGTGTTTTGAGCAAATCGACATATGCTGATTGATGCTTCTCTCGTGATTAATTCTTTTCAGTCATATATTTCCAGTACCGGCGAGGCATGTCGCTCAGTTGTTTCTTGGGGTTCATGCGCTCCTTGATGCAGATGGCCTTGAAGTAGGTGCGCCAGAGTTTCTGGAAGAGTTCGTCATCGCTACTGAGCACATCGGCATTGAGTTTGCCGTTGGTGAGGTCGAAGGGTATAGATTGCTCGTCTTCGAAGGTTATACGGATAGGTCCGCCAGGCACTTTCCCTTGCAGAGAGGTGGAGTTCGGCTGGTAGTAATAGCCATAATGGCGATGGGCATCGTAGATGAGCCAAGGCTGGTCGCCAAAGCGGTCCTCGAAGTGGTCGATGATGAGTGGCAGCACGTCGTGGTCGGGCGAGACGACGCCGAGATAGGTGCCGTCTTTTGCTTTCTGGAATCGGAGGAACTGCTTCATGCGCTGCGACTCATGGAGCACACGGCGACAAGTGTTCCTGACGGCCAGCACATCCTCGTCGGAGGCATTGGTCTCGATGCTCGGGGCGCCCTTGGGCTGCAGGAAGACCTTACAGATGTAGTTGAACAGCGGCTGATGGAGCGCAGGTTCTTCCGACAGCCAACTGAGGGTGATGATCCTGAGGCCTCCGGCAGACAAATGCTTTTCCAGTCCCTTCCACACACGCTCCGCCTTCTCGCCGTCAGTCGCCACGTGATGTGGCTTGTCAGCGAATAGCGGCAACTGCATGCCCTCTGCCAGCAGCGTTACGGGATGCTGGTGCAGCGCGAAACTGTCGAACACGGCAGTCAGCAGGCCATCGAGTGTATGATCGAAGATATATGTGGTCATTCTTTTCATTTATGCCCGTCGCAAGAAAGCGGCGAGACACTCTAATCCTTGAATTCAAGCGATAGTTGTTGCTCCTCGGCGGCCCGCTTTTGCTGTGCTTTCGACAGCAGGAGCGGGCGAAGGCGTTCGGGGTGCAGTTCGTTGATACCGATGATGGGCTGCGAGAACGACGAGGTCAGTTCGCCGCAGGTGATGAAGTACTTGGCCTTCTTCATCACCACGCCCATCTTCTTCAGGTGATAGGAGGTGATGCGGTTGAAGCGTCGCGAGTTGACGATGAGCACAGCCGACTTGACGCCGATGCCCGGCACGCGGAGGATGTGCTCGTAGGCCGCCGTGTTGATGTCGACAGGGAAGAACTCCGGATGGCGCAGTGCCCAGGCCAGTTTTGGGTCAACCTCCAGATCGAGATGTGCATGGGTATCGTCCACGATTTCGTCGACCGAGAAATGGTAGAAGCGCATCAGCCAGTCGGCCTGATAGAGGCGGTTCTCGCGCACCAGTGGCGGCTGCTTCAGCACGGGTAGGCGAGGGTCGTAGGTATTCACGCTGACGTAGCCGCTATAGTATACACGACGCATGGTGGGCTGCTGGTACATGGCACTTGACATCTGCAGGATGTCGCGGTCGGTCTCCTTTGTGGCCCCCACAATCATCTGCGTCGATTGGCCTGCAGGCACGAAGCGTGGCGCATGGCGGAACTTGCGCCGATCTTCCTTGTTCTCCAGCACGCCCTGCTGGATCTGCGACATGGGCAGGAAAACGCTCTGGTGATCCTTCTCGGGGGCCAGGGCCTTCAGCGACTCCTCCTTGGGAATCTCAATGTTCACGCTCATGCGGTCAGCATAGCGGCCGGCCTCTTGCAGCAGTTCCTGCGAGGCGCCGGGGATGGTCTTCAAGTGTATGTAGCCATTGAAGCGATGCACTGTCCGGAGGTCGCGGACGATGGCCGTCAGCCGCTCCATCGTGTAGTCGGGCGTGCGCACCACACCGCTCGACAGGAAGAGTCCCTCGATGTAGTTGCGGCGGTAGAACTCCATCACGATTTCCTCCAGTTCCGATACCGAGAGCGTGGCGCGGGGGATGTCGTTCGAGCGGCGGTTGATGCAGTAGGCGCAGTCGTACTTGCAGTAGTTCGTCAGCATCACCTTCAGCAGCGAGATGCAGCGCCCGTCGTCGGCAAACGAGTGGCAGATGCCCACGCCGCCGACGGTATTGCCCACCATGCCCTGTTTGCCTTTGCGCACGGTGCCGCTCGACGAGCACGACACATCGTACTTCGCCGACTCTGCGAGTATCCGCAGCCTCTCCATCGTCTTCTCTGTCAGCATATCTTTACAGTTGGCTCCCAAAGATGGCGCAGCATGTCAACGTGGCCGTTGGACTTGAAGGTGACGCCTTCTGCCTCTAACAATGGGCGTTGGCGAGACCAGCCGGGAGCCGTGCGGCCAGCGATGTTCACTACTCGATGACAGGGTAGGGTGGCGGCTTCTGGCGCATACCGAAGGGTGCGACCTACCATGCGCGAATGGCTTGGCCAGCCTGCCAGTGCTGCGATATAGCCATAGGTGGTTACGCGTCCACGAGGTATCTGGCTGACAATGTTCAGCACGTCGTTGCGAAAGGCGTTTGCCTGTTCAGGTGTCAGGTGCTCTCCCCATGGTTCACCGGGTCTTTGGTTTCCTATCTTGTCGAAATAGTCTTTCATCAAATTGATTGTGGTTGCAAAAGTACGAAAAAGATGTGAGAAATGATGCTATTCTACGATAAATTTTGTACTTTTGCACTCAATAAAACTGAGTGGCATTGATAATGAAACGAGATATCTATTCTGCGGCCTCACTGATGGCCTATATCCAGGAGGTGGGGTTCCTGCCTTTGCTGAGTAGTGGTATACCAGGGTTTTCGGCCGAAGAGGTGGTCAGCGCCGACTGCCGTTACGTGGTGTTTCCCGATGGTGGCTGGGACTGGCCACTATGGAAGTGGAAGGGGCCCATCGTGACCAGTGGTGGCTTCGTCTACGGCAAGTTCTTCGACAGGAAGGCAGGTTTTATAAGCCGTGAGTGGTGGCCGGACTTCTTCAACTACCGTCGCAGCATAGCCCCCAGGATGGAGGAAGGCTCGATAGAGGAAACGATCCTGTTGACGCTACAGGAGAATGGCAGCCTGATTACACGTGAACTTCGGGCAGCCTGCGGTTTCGACGGCTCTAAGATGCGGGGGAAGTTCGACGGCTACGTCACCCGTTTGCAGATGCAATGCCGCATCGTCACCGAGGATTTTGTCTATCCTACCGACAAGCACGGACGGGAATACGGCTGGGGCTGGTCGCTACTGAATACGCCCGAGGTGCTGTATGGCCGAGACGCTTGTGCCTGCGAACGTACGCCACAAGAGTCTTATGAACGACTGAAGGGACATCTTTCGAAAGTCCTGCCTCACGCTACAAATCAACAAATAGAAAAACTGCTTCGTGTCTGATTCATTGTTTCTTCAGAGCGATGCACTCAATCTCCACCAGCGCCCCTTTGGGCACGGCCTTCACGGCAAAGGCACTGCGGGCAGGATAGGGCTCCGAGAAGAACTCGGCATATACCTCGTTCATGGCGGCAAAGTCGGCAATGTCTGCCAACAGTACGGTGGTCTTCACCACGTCCGTCATGTCGGCACCGGCTGCCTGCAGGATGGCCTTCGCATTGGTCAGCGCCTGTCGCGTCTGTGCCTGAATGCTCTCGGGGAACGTCCCCGTTGCGGGGTCGATGGGCAGTTGTCCACTTGCGAACACCAGTCCGCCTACTTCAATTGCCTGGCTGTACGGTCCGATGGCCGCAGGAGCCTTCTCTGTCTTAATTGCTTTCATCTGTCTCAGTTTTGTGGTTTGTCGGTGCAAAAGTACAAATATCTTTCGAATTATCTGCTTTTTTCGGAAATAATTTGTATTTTTGCCTGTCGAAATCGAAAATGACCCAAGGAATGGACGATAAGCGTTACCTTCAGCGCCTGATCAGCGAGGGGGAGCATCAGCAGCAGGACTTCAAGTACCGTGTGAGTGATGCCCGCAAACTGGCTCGTTCGGTGTCTGCCTTTGCCAATACCGATGGCGGACGGCTGCTGATTGGTGTGCGTGACGACGGCCACATGTCGGGTGTGCGCTCCGAGGAGGAAATCTACATGATGCATCAGGCCGCTTATCGCTATTGCCGTCCCGAGGCGAGCATCAAGTTCGATACATATCACGTTGAGGGCCGCACGATTGTCATTGCCACCGTTCCTCCATCGGAAAGGCGCCCCGTCTGTGCCCTCGACGATGACGACCGTCCCCGTGCCTATATCCGCATTGCCGACGAGAACATCGTGGCCTCGCCCGTCCATCTTGCCATGTGGCACGACTCTCAGAATGCCCGCGGCACCATGATGACATATACCGACACCGTCCGGCAACTACTTGATACCTTGGGCGATAAGCACTTCACGCTCAACCAAATTGTCCGTCTCTCGCGCATCCCCCGCCCCAAGGTCATCACCCTCCTGGCTCGTCTCGTCCGCTTTGGCATCGTCGAGTGCCACTATCGCGACCAGCAGTTCCTCTTCAGTCTTTGTGAAGAGTGAGCAGCCCCACCGTCTCGAACATCTTGCGATAGGCTGCGACCTTCTTGTCGAATGCCAGCGGATAGGCACGGGAGGAAGAGGGTAGGCGATAGAGGCGAATCTCGTGGGTGTTGCGATTGCGGACACTGGGGATGGCAATGGATTCTCCGACCCTTGGCCCTTCTTCGATACCGAAATAGCGACACAGCGTGTCGGTGGCTTTCTGGCCTGTGGTGACGATGGCCTCTATGTGGGGCAGTTGCTTTAGGAGCGCATGGATGTCCGTCGGCTCCACCACCTCCAGAAACTCGTCCGAGGCATTGTCCTTCAGACGGCGGATGGCTGTGGCGGTGTCGTAAAAGGCGATGCCCTTTTCCTGACAGAACGCAATGATGGCTTCGCGATTGAAGGTCTTTCTCTCAGACAGCACGAAGTGGTACCTGTCGCCAAAGAACACTTCACCCTCAATCCTCCAGTGGTCGTTGATGAAGTTGGGGTAATAGAACTCCATGCACCACCGCTTCTTCTGCGGTGGAAAACTGCCCAGAAACAGCACCCGTGCTTTCTCTGGCAGAAACGGCACCAGTGGGTGGCGCTCTATAGGCAGTTCAACATCTTGCATATCCCTTCCAGGTATTTCTTGTCCGTCTCATCGAAAGTCGCCAGTTCCTTGCTGTCAATATCGAGCACGGCCACGACATCTCCCCCGGCAGAGAACACCGGCACGACAATCTCTGACCTCGACTCACTGCTGCACGCGATGTGCCCAGGAAACTGCTCCACATCGGGCACTACAATGGTCTGCTGCTCCTTCCACGCCGTGCCGCACACGCCGCGTCCGAAACCGATGTGCATACATGCCACCGGCCCCTGGAACGGTCCTAACACCAGTTCACCGTTCACCACCCGATAGAATCCCGTCCACCAAAATCCCATCGCCAGATGGATGGCAGCACTCACATTGGCCATGACGGCTACTACGTCCCTCTCGCCTTCAATCAAGGCGGAAATCTGCTGGGTCAGCAACTCATATTTCTCTTTTTTGCTCATCATTCTCTTTTTGGTCACTTGTATTCGAAGAATCTCAAGAACTCGCTCTCGAAGTTGGGCGTCAGCACGCCCTGTCCGATGGCCTCGCGAATCTCCTGCATCGTCCAGAAGCGTCCGCCGTCCAGTTCCTCCTTCGAGGGGCGTATCTCGCCGTCGTAGGTCGTGCGGTTCACATACACCAGTTCCCGCTCCCGCTTGCTGTCGAACACGTATTTCCCTATGAACTGTGGCTCAAACTCGGTGATGCCCAGTTCCTCGCGGACCTCCCGGCGCAGGGCCTGCTCGGGCGTTTCGCCGTAGTCGATGTGCCCGCCTACGGCCGTGTCCCACTTGCCTGGCTGAATGTCCTTCCACTCAGGCCTTTTTTGCAGGTAGACGTCGCCGCGGGCATTGAACACATGCAGATGCACGACGGCATGCAGCAGTCGCGACCCGTTATGATGACACTCACCGCGCGTTGCCTTGCCCACCACCGTTCCCGCTTCGTCCACTATCGGGAATATCTCTTCGAGGTTGTCTTTCTTTTCTTTCGGTATTTCGTTGACCACCTCAATATAGAAACTGAACGGACGGAAGCCGTCGTTGCAACTGATCATCGCACTCATGGGGTTCTTCATCCAACCATCGTAGAAGTTGCCCTCGCCACGGGCCAGAGATTCCACAAACTCACGCATGGAGTACCACGCTGACGGACACATCCCCTCAGGGCATCTGCCGTCAACCGAAATCCACTGCTGCCCCTCCACCACATCGCAGGTGTGCTCAATGGGGTTCTCATACTTCGCCATCAGGTCAGGATAGACCGTCTGGCGTATGGCTGTTATTCGTACCTTGTTCATAGATTATTCCTGAAGTCTATTTATAGGTGAATACTTTGAGGGCAAAGATACGAAAAAGTGAGCGAACCACCAAATATATTTGGATAATTCTTATTCATAAGGACAGCGCCAACCTCACGGCCAGCGCTGCTTCAAAGAATGAGCGATGTCACTTATCACTCATCACTCATCACTCATCACTTCCTCCGTCAGGGCTCCGTGGTGGGCTCCGTCTCCTGAGGCTTCTCGGGCTCGGGGAAGCGGCGCTTCAGGGTGCACTTCTCCTTGAACTTCTTGGAGGTCAGTTCCTCGTCCTTCGTGCCCTCGGGCAGGAAGCGGATGTGGATGCCCTTGAGGTGCTCCGTCAGGTTGAAGTCCTCCGGCTTGGCCACGCCCTTGCTCTCGAAGGTGGGGTAGAAAGTGCCCAGGCCGTCCAGTTTGACGCCCTCGCCCTGGCTGATCATCTCGACCATACACTCCACCATCTCCTCCAGACAGCCCTTGATGACGCTGGTGCGGTAGGTGCCGTTGTGGTCGTGGATGTGCTGGGCGAAGCCCTTCAGGTTGATTGAACCGCGCACCACGGGCTGGGCGTACCATTTGCCGTAGGCGGTCGACTCGGCGTTGTTGTTGCGCACGAGGTCATACTCCATTGCAATCTTGTTAGTTGCCATTTTGTTGTGTTTTTTGT
>JAFUUL010000064.1 GCA_017483805.1 Prevotella sp. | reverse complement strand
GTGGGGGAATGAGTCGTGCATGGCTCCGACGTAGGCAAAGCCACCACCGGCATTGCAGATGGCAAAGGGCGCTCCGCTATTCCCCTTGAAGAAGAACAGACCCGTGTCGCGCTTGTCGCTGTCTGCCTGCTTCTCTGCCTCGGTATAGATATCATAAAAGACGGTCTGCCCGGCCTCAGCCTGCGACTCCAGCGTGTTCACAATCTCCACCGTCTTGTCGGGGTCGATGCCGTTATACCACGTCAGCCGCAGGTCTTCGAGCGTTGTGCCGCTCCAGTAGCCGTTATCGACAGGGAACAGCAGCCGTCCGAAATCACCGAAGGCTGGGTCGTTGATTACGTCGCTGATGCGGCTCTGGCGAGTATAAGGTTGGCTGTTGGCTGCAACGGTCGTAGCCTCGTTCACGCCCTGACTATCCTTTGCGCAGCCCGTAAGTGCAAATATCGTCATCAATGTCATCAGTATTGTCTTCATTACTTGTCATTCGTTAAACTGGATGCAAAATTACAGAATAATCCCCACAACTATTTAATAATAATTGCGGGGATTCTTTCACTTTTTACCGAAAACGAACTCACTTATTCAGAGCCTCACCCGACTTCCAGGCTTGCCCCACACTGTCACCGACCACGCGGTAGTTGTTTGACGAGGAGTCGTAGATGACGGGCTGGAGTTTGGCGAGGTCAACCTTTCCGTTGGTCAGGATGCTCTCGTCGGCACTCATATTGACAATCTCGCCCACGACGCGAGTCTCATTCAGCGAGGTCTCAGTAATTTCTATGACGCGGCACTCCAGCGTCAGCGGATACTCGTTGATGATAGGCGCATCCACGTTGGGGCTCTTTGTGGCGGTGAAGCCTGCCTTCGCCACCTTGTCAGGCACGTCGTTGGCAGACACCAGTCCGAAGAAGTCGCTCTGCACCACGTTGTCCTTCGAGGCAAAACTGATGGTGAAGGCCTGCTTCAGTTTCAGATTCTCCGTTGTCTTGTGCGGTGACAGATTGAAGCAGATGTGGTTGGGGCCGCACTGGCCTCCCCATGCTGCCATCATCACGTCGGGATTCTCCTGCTCGTCGTAGGTGGCAATCATAATGGCGGGCAGGGGCGTGATGATGCCCTTGGCACCGAAGTTCTGGCGCCCCTCCACGTTCTGCACCTGAACCTTCTCGGGGTTCACATTAGCCTCTTCGGCCGATTTGTTCTCACTCTTGCTTCCGCAAGCGCCCATTGTCAGGGCGATGGCCACTGCTGCACTGGCGAGCACGAGGCCGTTACGTTTTGTTGCTTTCATTTTTCTTTTGTTTGTATAATGGTTCTTGTTCAATCTCAGATCATTTCAAATGCTTGACAACCCGACAGGGATTGCCTACAGCCACACAGTCTGAAGGGATGTCGCGTACGACAACTGAGCCTGCGCCAATAACCGTGCGATCGCCGATGGTGACACCGGGGCAGATGGTTACGTCGCCGCCTATCCAGCACCTTTCGCCAATCTTTACGGGGCGGCAGGTCTCATGCACCTCCCGCTCGTCGGCATCTATGGGGTGCTCTGCGGTGAAGATGTGAACGCCTGGGGCAACGAGCGTTTTCCTGCCGATATAGACACCGCCACCATCGAGTATGATACATCCGAAATTGATATAGACACCCTCTTCGGCATAAATCAGGTTTCCATAGTCGCAATGAAACGGCGGCTCCACATAGACATCGGCGGCACAGTTGGGCAGCAGTTTGCGGATGGCCTCGTGCATGGCCGGGGTCTGGTAGTCGGTAACGTTGATGCGCTTCAGCAGTTGCTTCACCTCGGCTCTCCACGCATACATCTCTGGCGTGTGCGCATTGTAGGGCTGTCCGCTGGTCATGTGCCTCAACTCTTCCTGCAAGACAGGATTTCTCAAGAGTTCTTCTTTACGGCTCATATCATTGTATGTCGTTTTCGATATTACGGATTAGTTTTGCAGGAACACCGCCGACGAGGGAGTTATCGGGAATATCTTTTGTGACCACAGCTCCTGCGGCCACCACTACATTATTGCCGATGGTGACGCCAGGCAGTATCGTAACGTTGCCGCCAATCCACACGTCATTGCCTATGCGTACAGGCTTGGCGATACCCAGATGCCGGCGACGCCCCATCGGCGTGAGCGGATGGTTGACGGTGGTAATCAGCGTATTGGGGCCAATCATCACGTTGTCGCCAATCCACACCTCGCGGATGTCAAGAATGGTCAGATTGTAGTTGCCCGTGAAGTTACGGCCGATGTAGATGTTCTTGCCGTTGTCGCAGTTGAACGTCTTGGCAATCCACACCTTTTCGCCTTTGGCACCCAGCATTTTGTCGAGGAATGCCGATTGCGCTTCGTAGTCCGTATCGTCGATGGCGTTGTACTCGCGGCACAGGATAATGGCCCGTTCTTTCAGTGCCTCTACTTCCGGGTCGTCGTAGCAGTATTCCAGCCCTGCTTTCAGTTTCTCAAGTTCGGTCATATTGTCTTAATATTCTGAAAAATCCGCTGCAAAGGTACAACAATTCTTCCTAAAGTCACTTTGCTCTGCGGTCATTTCTACTTTGTTGAGAAGTTATTTTGCAGAAAAACTTCTCAGCAAAGCAAGTTTGACGTTTGAGAAAACCAGTATATGGGAATTTTGTCGTACCTTTGCCGCTGAAAAAGCATTCAAGAAACAAACGTCTAATGTATAAACAATAAAAGGTATGTACAATTTCCAGTTTTTTATGCCGACAAAGGTATTGTTCGGCGCAGGGCAGTTAAAGAACCTGCACAATGAAGTGTTGCCCGGGCGGAAAGCCCTGATTGCTACCAGCAACGGCAGTTCGACGAAGAAATACGGCTATCTGGCTGCTGTGGAGAAGGAGTTGGAACTGGCTGGCGTGGAGCATGTGCTGTTCGACGAGATTCGCCCCAACCCCACGGCAGAGAACGCCATGGACGGTGCAAGGAAAGCCAAGGAAAACGGCTGCGACTTCGTGGTAGCCTTGGGTGGCGGTTCGGTGATGGACTGCTCGAAGATGATTGTCATGATGATGACCAATCCCGGTACGCTGTGGGACTACTCGTTCTCGAAGGCTGGCGGCAAAAAGCCTTTTGAGCAAAACGGCGCTCCGCTGGTGTGCATCTCAACCAGTGCAGGCACGGCCAGCGAGGTGGACTGCGGCGGCGTTATCTCCAAAGATGCAGAACAGGAGAAGACAGCCCTGTTCCATCCTTCGATGTTCCCCGTGCTCTCCGTCGTTGATAGCGACCTCACGATGAGCGTTCCCCCGAAGTTCACCGCCTATCAGGGCATGGATGCTTTCTACCATGCTGCCGAGACGGTTATCAACAAAAACGTACACCCGATGGCCGAGATGTTTGCCCTGAAGACCATTGAACTGGTGGCTAAATATCTGCCCGTTGCCTATCGGGATGGCTCGAACACCGAGGCACGCTCCTACCTGCATCTGGCCAATACGCTGGCGGGGTACTATATGCTTTGCACCTCGCAGCACACTCTGGAACACGTCATGGGCTCTTATCACCCACAGTTGGAACACGGTGCGGGTCTGATTATGATTAGTCATGCCTACTTCGATTTCTTCGCCGAGCGGAAGGCCGCAGAGGAACAGATGAAAAAGATGGCCCGCGCTATGGGCGTGGAGCATCCCACTTCGGGCAAGGACTTCATCCGTGCGCTCGACGCGCTGATTGCCTCGCTCAACTGCGACACGCTGCGCATGAGCGACTACGGCATCACCCCCGAAGAGGTAAAGACCTGGCCGCCCCGCATGCACGAAGTCCTTGGAGGCGACATCACCGCCGACCCGCTGCCACTGTCGGACGAGGACTACCTTAAAATATATGAACAATCCTATAAATAATTCGTTTTGCTGCAAAGTTTTTCGTCGCTCGACGCCTGGCGTCGCTTGCTTCTGCAAGAACTTTGCAGCAAACATATTTTAACGACGATGGACAAGAATATAGTGATTTACAACTTCATGGACACGTTCTACTGCTGCGAGGTGAAGAACGAGAAATTTTGCGAGGAGATGGTGACTGAGCACATGCTGGTCTATCTCTGTTCTGGCGAGATGGACTTGATAGAGCCAAGCGGACGGCAGCACCATCTGAAGCGGGGCGACTCATTCTTCGTACCACGCAATCATAAGATGCGTAAGATCAAGCATCCCGCCAAGAACGGCGAACCATTCAAGGGGCTGTTCCTCTTCCTGAAAGCGCCGTTCCTCAGAAAAGTGCTTTCGGAGTGCCGCCTGAACATCGACCGCACGGTGCAGTACAGAAACAAGAGTCCCTATGTGCTGCTCGACCAGCATCCGTTCCTGTCGGGGCTGTTCAAGTCCTTGGAAATGTACTTCGATGCCCAGGAATATCCCTCGGAGTTGCTGATGGAAAGCAAATTGAAAGAGGCCGTACTCACGCTGCTGCAACTGCGGCCAGACCTTGCTCCTGTGTTGTTCGACTGTGCCGAGCCGTGGAAGGTTGACCTGCGTGACTTTATGGATGCCAACTACGCCAGTGACCTTGATTTGGAAGGCTTTGCCCACTATACAGGCCGCTCGCTCTCCACGTTTAAGAAGGATTTTGAGCAGACTTTCCACGCGTCGCCGATGAAATGGATTGTCCGTCGCCGTCTCATAGCCGCCCGTCAGTTGATAGAACAGCAAGGGGAAAAGCCGCTTGATGTCTATTTACGCGTTGGATTCAAAAATCTCAGCCATTTCTCCACAGCCTATAAGCGTGAGTTCGGCTATCCGCCATCCGTGGCAAGTGCATAGCAATTCTGCGAGGTGTAAGGAGGGTATCAAGGGTACAGGCCATTGATTCCCTCTGATGCACAAAATAAGAGCCGATTATCCGTGCTTGGTGTTGCAAACATAAGAAATTTCCGCGCTACTTATTGCAGTTTAGCGGAAATTGTTAAAGATTTGATAGGAACTTACCGGATTACCTTTTCCCCATCCACGATTTTTATTCCTCGACCACTGGCAGGAATGCCGCTAAGGTTATAGGCTCGGGCCGTCATGGGGCTGTCGGCACGAGTGCTGCGGATGGCATTTGCCTCTCCGCTGGCAGGAAAGAAGAATTGCAGGGCATGGTAGCAGAACTCCCACACGGCGTTGAAGTCGTGGCGACCGCCCTCCTTCATGTGATAGGAGAAGTTCTTGGCGTTAAAGGTGTCGCTGAGCGCACCCATCGCCTTCGCCTGGTTGTCGGACTGCGGCAGACGGACATCCTCGGTGCCACAGGCATACCACACGTAGAAGTCGTTGCCGTATGGCGAGGCATTTACGAGGTCGGCCAGAAACTGTGCTGTAGCCTCGGGATAATACTGCCCACCATACATGCCCTGGCTCCAGTTATCGCCGCTCATGGGCAGATACCACTTCGAGTAAGGGAAGGCCTGCTCGAAGACATACCACGTGGTGATGCTGCCCAACGAAAAGCCGCCGATGGCACGGTGCTGGCGCGAGGCAAGGATGCCTGCCTCGTCGGGCGACTCCAAATAGGTGCTGTAGTGGGTCTCAACGGCAGGGATGAG
>JAFUUL010000063.1 GCA_017483805.1 Prevotella sp. | reverse complement strand
CCATCGACAGTAACAACAGCGTTGTCGAGGCTGGTGCCCTTAATCAAGAACTTAGCCTTGGCCGTACCTGTATAGTTCGTCTTACCGTCAACGCGTGCCCAGTAGGTACCCTTCTCCTTCAGGTTTGCAGCAGTCACCTCGTTACCGCCAGTTTCTGCATCGTAGATCTTGTAATTCTGATAGTCATCGGAAGATAGAGTGTAGGTCACACCATTGACTGTACCACTCAGAGAAGAAATCGTAGGATAGGTCACAGCATTTCCTGTGTAGTCAGCAGAAGATGCGCTCAGAGTCAGAGTGAGACCAGAGATGTTCAACTGAGAAATATTGAAGGTCTTATCCTTCTTCTCGCTTGAACCAGTGTAGAAGTTGTCACCCTTAGCAGTTACAGTTACCTTGTGAGTGCCAGAAACATTGGTATTTGTACTGCCATACGACACGTCATAGTTAGCAGCAGGAACAATGAACTCACCAATCTTTACATTGGCAACGGTAGGATTGATTGCAGCACCAGTGTAGGTGTAAGTATCACCATTAGTGAGATTAATAGTTACTGCAGAAATATTGTTCTTGTTAATCTGCAGATTACCATAAGAAGCACTTCTGAGGAAATAGTTACCGCCTTCATTTTCCAGTTGGTAGCGATATGTAGAACCAGCATCTTCACCTGCGTCCACACGAACCACACGAACCGTACCGATATCAGCAGTAGACTCTTCTTCACTGTTTTTGAAACCGCTATCAAGAGAATAGTTTACGCCAACTTCTCCTAATGCAGAAAGGTCGGTCTCGCCATACTTCTTACTAATGTTGTACGCCGTGTAGTTCAGTGCAACACGAGCAATAGAAACATCATAAGATTTAACCTCTTCTCCGACCTTCACCCACACCTTGTAATTACCAGCATTGGTTGCTGTAATGTTTGAGTAGGTGCTTTCGATTGATTCAGGCTGAGAAGCATCAGCGGCTGTAACGGCATAGTAGATGTCTCCAGACTCTACAGTGCCTGCAGTCTGGATAAGTTGCTGTGCCACACCTGTGTACTTCAAGCCAGTTTTCATCGCTGGCTCTGTCGTAAAAGTAATGTCAGCCCATCCTGCCAACGGCAAGAGAGACAGCAACATCAAAATAAGAAAATTTCTTTTCATACGTAAATGTTTTTAATTTGTTAATAAAATGATTAATTGATAAAAATGATATCTTTGTCTTTTCTTGTTTCCCAACAATTGCTTTGAGATGAGCACACGGAGGTGCCGGCCAGTTCCTCCCCCAACTGGCGAATCTACTCAATGCCAAACATACGGAAACAAAAAAGACGTGGGAGTAATGTCTCTCCGCGCCTATCCCTTCAATCAGGCCTTAGCATTGCCCCCAAATAAGGATAAGCAACGTAAAGCCTGCCCACGCCGAGCGATATATATGCACACGCTACGGCACACCATCGCCCGACTGGTCTATATACGCAAAGAAAGTATGGCCATCACTGGCATACACCTTATTATATATAAGAAGGGAAATTGTGGCCGCAGGGAGATATAAAATCAACCCACGCAGACGCTTCTTGTTGCATCACCGCTGTATTTGGATTCAAAGTTGCTAAGTTTGATTGAACAGACAGTAACGTAAGAAAACGTCCTTTCGAGACTGGGCGTACAACTGCCCTCAGGTCTCGTTCCATCGATGTTATTTTAACGTACCCACCCTCTCATGAGCAGGCATTTCGGGTGCAAAGATAAACATAATTTCTGAATCGCCAAAGAATTTTAAGAAAAAATGCGCAATTTTTTGTGATTTAGAAAGAAAAAAGC
The DNA here is from genome assembly GCA_017483805.1 of Prevotella sp. GTDB lineage: Bacteria > Bacteroidota > Bacteroidia > Bacteroidales > Bacteroidaceae > Prevotella. The sequence goes on along the minus strand of JAFUUL010000063.1, from coordinate 21,019 downwards.
GGGAATTGTCGGCTATTTCTTTAACTTTCAGTCTGGTGGAGAAAGAATTATTGGTTGTTTTCCCCGTAAACATTTTGGTTTTTCAGATAAATCCATTATCTTTGCACCGAAATATAAATGATGATTAATATAAATTCAAGTTAACATTATGAGGTTCTACGACAGGGAAACGGAGATAAATGTCCTGAGGGAAAACGAATTGCAGTCTAGAAGGAGTGCCGTGTTCACCGTCCTAATGGGGCGTAAACGAGTTGGCAAGACAACCCTAATCACAACGGCACTGAAGGATTTCGACTATGCCTATCTCTTTGTATCGAAAGACAGCGAGGCTGTGCTCTGTCACAAGTTTCAGCAGACACTTGACGAGCAGTTGGGTATACGGGTGTATGGCACCATCAGCCACTTCCGCGACCTCTTTGAAATCATCATGAAGGAGTCGCTGAACCGGCATTTCACAATCATCCTTGATGAGTTTCAGACTCTGTATAAAGTGAATCCTGCCATCTTCAGCGAAATACAGGACTTGTGGGACCGTTATCATCGTGACTCCCATCTCTATCTAATTACTTCTGGCAGTATACAGTCGCTGATGAAGCGCATCTTCGAGAACGAAAATGAACCTCTCTATGGTCGCCCAACCTCGAAAATGACTTTGCAGCCGTTCACTATCAATGTTATGAAAGAGATTTTCCGTGACCATTGCCCCGAATATAAGAACGAAGACCTGCTTTGTCTCTATATGATTACAGGAGGTGTGGCTAAATATATTGAACTGCTGATGGATGCTGGTTGCTACACTAAGGAGAAAATGCTTAACTATGTGTGCCGCCCCGACTCTTATTTCTTGTCGGAAGGGCGCGACATCATGAATCAGGAGTTCAGCGACGAGAGTGCCACTTATTTCTCCATCCTCCAGTTGATAGCAGGTGGAATGACCAAACGGTCGGATATAGACGGAGCAATGCAGAAGGACATGGGCGTATACTTGCAGAATCTTGAGAAGAACTATCTGATGGTGAGTCGCCAGAAACCATTGCTGTCTAAACCTAACAGCAAGGTGACCGCCTATGAAATATCAGACCAGTTCCTGCGTTTTTGGTTCCGCTTCGTATGGCCATATCAGTCACTTGTTGAGCGTCGCCAACTTGTGCTTTTGCGGCAAAATATGGGGCAGCACTACGAACAGTTTACTGGGAGGACTCTTGAGCAGTATTTTCAGGCAGAGGCTATGGAGACTGGGCAGTATACAGTTGTTGGTAACTGGTGGGACCGCAAGGGAGAGAACGAGATTGACATGATTGCCCTTAATGAATTTGACCATACAGGCATAGTAGCAGAAATCAAGCGTAATCCCCGAAAGATCAGTCTTGCAGAACTACAGCAGAAAGTGAGTAACTTGCCGCAACAGACCTTTGGTGATTACTCTCTCTCTATTCGTGGTCTCTCTATAGAGAATATGTAGCCTTCATCATCCGCCGCCACTTGAAGTAGCCGAAGATGGCGATGACGACATAGAGGGCGTAGAGCGAGGCCTTGAAGGGGAGGTCCTTGTAGAAGTAGAGCACGCTGGTGACCACGTCGACGGCTATCCAGATGAACCACTGCTCCAGGTACTTGTGGGCCAAGGCCCAGATGCCCACGAGGCTGAGGGCGGTGGTGAAACTGTCGGCCAGGGGCACGGTGCTGTTGGTGAAGGTGACGAGGAGCCAGTAGATGCCCGCCCAGATGGCGGCCATCAGGAGCACCCAGGGCAAAACCAACCGACGGGGGAAGTGGCGTATGCTCAAGCCCCCTAACTTAGGGGGTTGGGGGGCTGAAGAAGCCTTGTTCAGACCCCTGTTGTCCCCTAACTTAGGGGACTTAGAGACCCACCTCCACCAGCCGTAGATGGTCATGGAGAGATAGTAGAACTCCATGCCGCAGTCGGCATAGAGTCCTTTCTGATAGTAGAGCACGATGCCTAGGGCCTGCATGGCAAAGCCGACCGCCCACATCCACAGGCTGGCCCTATACTCCAGGAGAATATAGGCCAGTCCGAGGATGGTAGTGACGATGTCGAGCCAGTGGGCAAGGAGGAATTGTGTCATTTCACTCTTCACTTATCACTCATCACTTTTCACTTAGAACCTAAGCGTCAGGTTGGCCATAGCCGTGGTGGGGGCCATGGGGATGAAGCCGATCTGATAGTAGCGGTTCTCGTTGGGATGGGTGTCCGACAGAATGGCGGAGTAGACCCAGCCGCTGGTGGCATAGTGGGCATTGAAGAGGTTGTTCACCTGCAGGCCGATGGTCACCTCCTTCAGCGGCGACACCTTGGTGACGGGCGAGGTGTAACTCAGGGCCAGGTTGGTGAAGGAGTAGGCGGGCAGCGAGCGGTCGCGGCATTCGGTGTTGTCCAGATACTGGCGAGAGACGAAGTTGGTGTGCCATGTGGCCTGGAAGCCCTGGTAGTGGAAGTCGATGAAGCCATTCAGGATGGCCGACGGCGAGAAGGCCAGCGTAGAGTTGTCGTAGTGGAAGGTGGCTCCGTTCTCCACCCAGTCGGCAGTGACCACCTCGTCGAAGTCTTTCACCTTGTTCTCGCTCAGGGCGGCGTTGCCCTCGATGGTCAGCAGGGGGCAGATGTCCCAGGCGGCCGTCAGTTCGACGCCCATGCGATAAGAGTCCTTGATGTTGGTGGTCAGGTTCTCGCCGATGTCGCTCAGTTCGCCCGTCTGCACAATCTGGTCTTTGTAGGACATATAATAAAGGTTCGCGCCCGCGCGGAAGTCGCGACTGCTGAAGTTGTAGCCCAGTTCGAAGTCCAGCAGTTGCTCGGCCTTGGGGTAGGGGTACTTGTAGTTGTCGGTGAAGTTGTTGCGCTCAGGCTCGCGGTGGCTCATGGCTGCCGAGGCGTAGGCGAAGTGGGGACCACGGTGCCAACTGATGCCCAGTTTGGGGTTGACGAAGTTGTAGTTCTCGTCGATGTTGAGGGTCTGGTTGACCCACTGGTCGTTGTCGTCCTTCACAAAGCGGTCGTTGATGCCGTCGGTCTTGTAGTTCACCCGGCGATACTGCACGTCGCCGAAGGCCTGCCAGTCTTCCGTCAGTTTGTAGGCTGCCTTGGCATAGACGTTGGCGTCGAACTTCTTGGCATCAGAGTCGTAGTACTGATGGTCGCCGTGGGCGAGATACTGCTGGCGCAGGGCCTCGTCCTTGATGTAGGTGATGTAGCCGAAGTGGTTGCCGTCAAACTGCTGGACAGACAGTCCGCCGATGACATCCCAGCGGTCGTCCTTGTAGTTCACGTTGCCCACCACGCCATAGGCATCCTGCTCCAGGCCCTTCTTGCGCACGAAGTCGGTCTTGGTGTTGGAGGCCAGGCCGAATTTCTCGCCCGCCTTCTTGTGGTAGCGGAACTCTTTGTAGTAGCCGTAGCCGTGGGTGTAGTGCAGCGAGGCCGTGGCACTCCAGTGGTCGCCCAGTTCGAGGGCTGCTGTCAGTATGTTGTGGTTCTGCCAGAAGTTGTCGGTGGTGCGGGGCCAGTAACTGCCGTCGGCCATCTGCCAGCGTTCGGTCAGGTAGTTGCCGTCGGCATCCTGCGCAAAGAGGCTGGTCGTGCCGTATTGCAGTGTCTCGTAGAGCGTGTTGTATTGACCCAAGCCTGCATTGTGCATATCCTTGTAGGTCTTGATGCCGGTAGGCAGGTTGTAAGCCCACGAGCCGTCGTCCAGCGAGCCGTCCATGATGCTGTAGTCGTTGTTGCCGGCGGTGACGCCGTTCCAGGCCTGTCCGGTCTTCTCAAAGTTGCCGATGTTCTTATAGCGAATCTGGAACTTCTCGTCCACCCATGTCAGGCCGCCGTAGTAACTGCCCGAGCGGCCGCTGGTGCCGTGGATGTAGCCGTCGGTGTTGGTCTCATGGTAGGCACCGTCGAAAATGAGGTGGTTCCAGAGCAGGCCCGTGGAGAATGAGCCGCCCACGTTGAATGTGTTGTAGGAGCCATAGGAGGCCGACAGTTCGCCGCCCGCCTTCTGTGAGGGCGTCTTCGACGAGAGGGCAACGGTGCCGCCAAAGGCGCCATCGCCATTGGTCGAGGTGCCCACGCCACGCTGAATCTGAACCGAGCCGAGCAGCGAGCCGTAGGAGTTCATGTTAGCCCAGAACACGCACTGGTCTTCGGGCGAGTTGAGGGGCACACCGTCGAGTGTCACGTTGATACGGGAGTCGCCGGCACCACGAATGCGCATGTAGGTGGTGCCTGTACCCAGACCGTTCTCACTCCAGGCCAGCACGCCCGGCGTACGGGCAAAGAGGAAGGGCAGTTCCTGTCCTGTGGTGGAGAAGGCGGCCAGGTCCTTCTTCTTGATGTTTGCCGTGGCGTAGGGCGCGTTTTTCTGAGTGCGCACGCCGCTTACCACTACTTCTTGCAGATGTTCCATCTTCAGCGAGTCGCTGTCTTGAGCACTCGCACTTCCTGCACATACCAGTGCAGCCATTCCCAAAAGAATCTTCTTCATGTTTACTTTTTTACCTTTTTACTTTTTTACCTTTAAACATAAAAAGGGGGTCCTAAAACAAAACAGTACCATTTCATCCCTACGCCGGCATGATCCGGATCAGGTTAGAGGGTATCATCTCAGCCCGCAAACAGCGGGCACCCCTTGAATTGCGGGTGCAAAGGTACGAATAACTAAGCGAAAAACCAAATATATTTTGGTTTTTCTTTTACAGCAAGTCAAGACAACGCTCGATGAGTATGCCGCGGTTGCGGTCTTCGGTGTCGCGGTTGCGCCAGATCATCTGCCGCACCACGTCCATGGCCCGGCGGGTGCTGTCCTTCAGGGTGCTGCCATTCAGCAGGTGGCCGATGAGCACGGCAGAGAAGATGTCGCCCGTACCGTGGAAGAGTCCGGGAATCTCCTCATACTCCAGGAAGAAGTATTCGCCGTCATAGTGGTTGAAGCCGCACACCTGGTTCTTGCCGTCGACGATGGCACTGGTGATGAGTGCCGAGCGGGCACCGATGGCGGTCAGACCGTCGAGCATCCGGCAGGCTTCCTCGCGAGTGAGGCCCTCAGAGCGCCAGGGGGTGCGGGTCAGATAGCAGGCCTCGGTGTAGTTGGGGAAGGTGAGATGGGCCACGCTAACCATCTCGCGCATCAGTTGCACCTGGGCTTCGCCGATGCCATGATAGAGCCGACCGCCATCGCCGCAAACGGGGTCGACGAAGACGGTGCATCCCTGGGCGGCCTGCTCTCGGCAGTAGCCGGCCACCAGGCGAGCCTGCTCCTCGCTGAACATCAGTCCAGTGCAGATGGCATCGAAATGGAAGCCGAGGTGCTGCCAGATGGGGAATGTCTGGCGCATATAGTCGGTGGTGTCCAGTTGGGTGAACTCGCCGTAGTCCAGCGTGTTAGACACCAGTGCCGTCGGCAGGTTGTAGGCCGGTATGCCCATATAACTCAGGATGGGCAGCATGGCCGCCATGCCCACCTTGCCGTAGCCGGCAATATCATTGATCAGTAGTATCTGCTTCAATCTTAAAACTTCGTTTTGACTTTTCTCACGCTCGGCCATTCATGCAAGCATGATGGCTCTCGCTTAATCGAAAAATTCAATCTTCAATTTTCAATCTTCAATCTTCAAATGGTGCCGCATTGACGCACTTCAGGTTCTTCTGCAACTGCTCTGGACTGCTGGCGCCTACAAGCACGGAGGTGACGCCACGCTGAGCCAGAATCCAGGCCAGTGCCATCTCGGCCAGCGTCTCGCCGCGCTGCTGAGCCTGCTCGTTCAGGGAACGGATATGCTGCAACAGTTCGTCGGTCAACATACTCTCTTTCAGGAATTTTCCTTTCGACATACGCGAATCCTCAGGGATGCCGTTGAGGTAGCGATCAGTCAGAAGGCCCTGGGCCAGGGGTGAGAAGGAGATGAAGCCCACGCCGTTGTCGGCACAGAAGTCGAGGATGCCCTCCTGCTGCGGAGCGCGGTCGAGCAGGTTCAGTCGGCCCTGATAGATCAGCAGGGGCACGTCGCGCTGCTTCAGGTAGTCGTAGGCAAAGCGGGTGGCCTCCAGCGGCCAGCGGGAGATGCCTACATAGAGGGCCTTGCCACTGCGCACGATGTCGACCAGTGCCTGCAGCGTCTCCTCCAGCGGTGTCTCCGGGTCGTAGCGATGGCTGTAGAAGAGGTCGACATAGTCCAAATGCATACGCTTCAGACTCTGGTCGAGCGATGCCATGAGATATTTGCGCGAGCCCCAGTTGCCGTAAGGGCCGGCCCACATGTCGTAGCCCGCCTTGCTAGAAATAAAGAGTTCGTCGCGGTAGGGACGGAAGTCATCGTCCATCATGCGGCCCATGGTCTCCTCGGCCGAGCCATAGGGAGGGCCGTAGTTGTTGGCCAGGTCGAAATGCACCACACCGTGGTCGAAGGCATAGCGGGCAATGCGACGACAACGGTCGTAGTCGTCCACAGCCCCGAAGTTGTGCCAGAATCCCAGCGACACCTTCGGCAGTAAGACACCCGAGCGTCCGCAACGCTCAAACTTCATTCCTCCGTCGTAGCGGAGTTCATCGGCAAAATATTTCTCCATAACTCTTCACTTATCACTCATCACTCATCACTTCTCACTTCTCACTAAAGATCACCTGTACCAGCGTCTGGCCGACAGCCTTCAGCGTGTTGCGGTCGATGTGCTCCATCGTGTCGTCTACGGTATGCCAGGTAGGGCCAAAGTTGCTCTGCTCGCAGTAGGGGTAGTAGGCAATGATGTCAATGCAAGGGATGTTAGCCACATCGTTCACTGGGCCGTGATCGTCGGTGATATAGCCCCCGCCCTGCTGTGGGAACATACTGCCGTAGCCCACCACTTGGGCGGCCCGCCAAACGCGGTCCACCACCTGGCGTGCCTTCATCAGGGAGAAACCCTCCTGATAGAAGGTGGCTCCTTGTCCGCCCACCATGTCGAGCAGAATGCCATAGCGCGGCCTATAGCCCTCGCGATGCGGATGGGCAGCCCAGTACTGTGCCCCCAGTGCCCATGAGTCGGCCACGTTGTCGCTGCCCCAGTCTTCAGCGTCGAAGCAGATGAAGTCTACCCCCAGGTCGGAGCGCAGGGTGGTGTCGGCAGCACTAAGCAGGCGGGCCAGTTCGAGCATCACCCCCACACCGCTGGCACCGTCGTTGGCTGCCATCACGGGCTTCGTGTGGTTGGCCTCGTCAGGGTCGTTGTCAGCCCAAGGACGGCTGTCCCAGTGGGCACAGATCATCAGGCGGTCAGTGCACGCCGGCCTGAACTGGGCAATGATGTTGTTGCTCAGCAGGGGAGTGCCGTCGAACCCTTTCAGCGTGGCCCGCTGTTCGATGACTTCCAGTCCATAGGACTGAAACTGGCTGACAATCCACTGGGCACACTGCTCGTGGGCCTCGCTGTTCATGGTGCGGGGGCCGAAGTCGCACTGCCGCTGGCAGAAACTGTAGGCCGAGTCAGCCGAGAAGGCTGGTCCCACAGGCTCTGCCGCACCGTCCTTCAGGTTTTGTTTCTGTCCCTTGCAGCCCACCATGGCGACTATTGTCATGATTGCTAATATTATAGTGGTGTAGATACTTCTCATCGCCGTTGTCGTTTTTAGGTTTTAAAAAAGTGCTGCAAGAAAAACTTACAGCACTCCTAACTTTTTAAAGCCTTGTACCCAGAGCCGGGGTCGAACCGGCACGGGTTGCCCCACTGGTGTTTGAGACCAGCGCGTCTACCGATTCCGCCATCTGGGCTTCTCAAAGCGGGTGCAAAGTTACGAATAAAAATTGAATCTCGCAAAATATTCTACTAAAAATATTAAAAATACTTGCATTTGTCAAAATTGTTTCGTATCTTAGCACCCGAAAGTAATGACTAAGAATCTGATATATGGAAAATTTGAACAGCAAGAACTACTGTATTATCCTGGCAGGAGGGCGCGGCAAGCGTCTCTGGCCGTCGAGCCGAATGGAGAAGCCCAAACAGTTTGTAGACTTTTTTGGTACGGGGCGCACCCAGTTACAATCGACGTTCGACCGCATAGCCACTATACTTCCCAAAGAGAACATTTTCATTTGTACGTGCAAGGAGTTCACGAAACTGGTGCAGGAGCAGTTGCCCGAGGTGCCTGGTGATCATATCCTGCCGGAACCAGTGAACAGAAATACTGCGCCGTCGGTGGCTTGGGCTGGCGTGACGATTCACCGAGAGTGTGGCGATGCCCGCATTGTAGTTGTGCCGTCGGATCAGTTCATCGTGGGTGAGGATGCGTTCAGGGAAAATGTGCTGGAAGGACTCAACTTCGTGGCCGAGAATGATATCATGCTGACGTTGGGCATCAAGCCCACGCGTCCTGAGCCTGGCTATGGCTATATCCAGATAGGTGAGCCGACGCTGGTACCAGGCATCAGCAAGGTGCAGTCGTTCACTGAGAAGCCAGAGCGTGAGTTTGCCCGTCTTTTCATGGAGAGCGGTGAGTTCCTGTGGAACACGGGTATGTTTTTCTCCAATGCCAACCATTTGCGTCGTTTCTTCCACGAGGTGATTAAAGATGTGCCCTTCCGCATGACGGCCCTGTTTGACATTGACAGCGCCGAGGAACGCCGGCAGTATGTGGAGCAGCATTATCCGGTTTATCCCAACATATCAATGGATAAGGCGGCTCTGGAAGTCTCAGACAATGTCTACGTGATGCGGGGCGACTTCGGCTGGGCCGACTTGGGTACGTGGCACGCCATCTACGAATGTATGCAGAAGAATGAGGATGACAATGTGGTCATCAACTCGGAGGTGATTATGGAAGACTGCAAGGGCAATATCGTGAAGTTGCCTAAGGGGCATATCGGCGTCATTAACGGCCTGGAGGGCTATATCATAGCCGAACAGGGCGACGTCCTGCTGATATGCAAGAAGAGCGACTCATCGTCGCTCATCCGCAAATATGTTAATGAAGTGGGCATCCGCTATGGAGAGCAGTATATCTGATGCTTACTCTCCGGCGAACTGCTTGTAGATCTTGGCTGCAATTTCCTGCATCTCCTCTGCAGGAAGTTGCAGTTTTTCCTTTCGGAAGTCCACATCGGCCTCGCTGTTCATGGGAATGAGGTGGATATGGGCATGGGGCACCTCCAGGCCGAGCACCACCTGAGCCACCTTCTTGCAGGGGAAGGCCTTCTTCAGGGCCACGGCCACCCGCTTGGCAAACTGCTGATACTCGCCAATCTCGTCATCATCCATATCGAAGATGTAGTCCACCTCGCGGCGAGGAATGACCAGGGTGTGGCCCTTGGCCACAGGATTGATGTCGAGGAAGGCATAGAACTTGTCGTTCTCGGCGCACTTGTAACTGGGGATCTCTCCGGCGGCAATCTTACTGAATATATCCATAATCTTCAATTTTCAATCTTCAATCAACCCACTGTGATCTTCTCGATGCGCAACTTGATGGTGCCACGGGGAATCTTCACTTCCACCTCGTCGCCCACCTTGTGGTTCAGCAGGCCCTGGGCGATGGGGGTCTGAATACTGATCTTGCCCTCACGCAGGTTGGCCTCGCTCTCGCTGACGATGGTATAGGTCATGCGGGCCTTGTTGGCCAGATTGGTCATCTCCACCTTCGACAGAATCTGCACTGAGTCATTGCTCAGGCGCGAGGTGTCGACAATCTTAGCCTCACTGATGGCCTGCTTCAACTGGTTGATCTTCGACTCCAGGTGGGCCTGTGCCTCCTTGGCTGCCTCATACTCGCTATTCTCACTCAGGTCGCCCTTATCGCGTGCTTCAGCGATGGCGGCCGATGCCTTCGGGCGTTCGATGCCCTCCAGACGCTTTAGTTCGGCTATGAGTTTGTCATAGCCTTCTTGTGACATGTATGCCATATTTACTTTTATTATTTACTATTTACAATTTCGGTTATTGCTTGGTCGGCAAAAAAGAAAGAATCCCGACTTCCTTTCAGTCGGAATCCCGTTATCTCATTCTTTTACCTTATCCGCCTGCAAAGGTAAGCCTTTTTTCTGAATCGGCCAAATTTTTTTGAAGAAAAACAATTGTTTATCGCATAAAATGATTACCTTTGTAGCCAAAATCACTACTCGTATGAAACGACTACTTACCTTATTATTACTTGGAACAATAGCATTGTCTGCCTCGGCACAGACCGAAGTGACCACCAGCGAGACATCAAGTCTCTATAAAAGCGTCTCGAAAAGGCGAGTCAGCGTTCATGACCCCTCTGTGGTCTATGAGCCTACATCGAAGCGCTACTATATCTTCGGCTCACACAAGGCCGGTGCCTATACAACAGACTTTCAGAATTGGACATCGTCCAACCCTACATGGAGTCCTAATGCAAACGACAAGGCTTTTGTGACCCCTGCCGTCAAGACGGTGAAGAAAGGCGGTGTGGATGTAGACTTCCCCCAGTTCAATGCCATGGAGTGGTCGGCCCGTACGGATGCCAATTATGATATAAACGGCAATATGTGGGCACCTGATGTCATCTGGAACGACAAGATGCAGAAGTGGTGTATGTACCTGAGCATCAATGGCGATGCTTGGCACTCGAGTATCGTGCTGTTGACGGCCGACAAGATCACCGGGCCTTATCTCTATCAGGGGCCAGTGGTGATTTGCGGATTTCAGGATAGTGGACATTCCTATAAAGGCACAGACTTGGAACTGGTGTTGGGCACACAGTCGTCGCTGCCTTCGCGCTATAATGTTGGTAATAAATGGGGTGACCGCTGGCCTCATACCATCGATCCTGCTGCTTTCTACGACGAGGACGGGAAACTATGGCTCGTCTATGGTTCGTGGAGCGGTGGCATCTGGATGCTGGAACTTGATGAGGAGACGGGCCTGCGTGACTATGATGTGACGTATCCCTCTACAGGCGGCAGCACCAATGGCGTGACCAGTGATCCCTACTTCGGTAAGAAGATTGCCGGAGGCTACTATGTGTCGGGCGAAGGGCCGTATATAGAGCATATTGGTAACTACTATTATTTATTTGTCAGTTATGGCTTCTTCTCTCCCAACGGTGGTTATGAGATGCGTGTGTTCCGCTCAGAGAAGCCGGATGGCCCCTACAAAGATGCCTCTAATCGCTCTGCCATTTTCACCTCATACGTCATGAACTATGGCACCGGCAGCAGCGATCTACGTGGTGAGAAGATCATGGGAGCCTACAGTGGCTGGGGCTTCCTCGGCACAGGCGAATGTGCACAGGGACATAACTCCATCATCGCTGCAGAGGATGGCCGCACCTATCTGGTCTATCATACTAAGTTTAACGACGGTAATCCAGATGCAGGCTTCCATGAGGTGCGCACTCACCAGGTGTTTCAGAACAAGAACGGCTGGCTGGTGGCCGCTCCCTTCGAATATAACGGCGAGACGGTGACTGATACAGTCATTGCCAAGAGCCAACCCTTCACTGCCAGGGAGATGGCTGGCAACTATAGCCTTATTATTCATAAGTACAGGATGGACTATGCCAAAATGGAAGAGGTGACACCCGTCAATATCACGTTGACCGAAGACGGCCAGGTGACGGGTAGCCAGACTGGTACATGGAGCATAGAAGAGGGTACGGGTTACATCACCATCAAACTGGGTTCAACGACCTACAACGGTGTGGTGTATGAAGAGACGATGGACACCCAGAACCTGCATGCCGTTGCCATGACGGCAATGGCCACCTCGGGCGTCAATATCTGGGCCTATAAGATGATGCCTAAGTATGAATTGGCATACGCCTACAGAAGTATTCAGGTGCCCAGCATGGTCATCAAGAAGGACATCGACCTCTATGCCATCGACAACAAAGGTCCCAACACCACCATGCAGTGGTCGAGCAGCGAGCCCGGCATCATCTCCGACTATGGTAAGTACAACCCCAGCGGGCTGACGGCCAACAAGACGGTGCAGTTGACGCTACACCTCGAGACGGGCGACTACTATCTCAACAATACGTACAATGCAACGGCCTATTCTGAGACCAACGCCAAACCCAGCGGTGACTATCAGACGGGCATGGTGGCCCACTATGGCTTCGATGACGACAACCTGACTAATACTTTCGATGCCACTCAGAAAGCACAGTTGCTGCGCAACAGCACAACGGCACTGCCTACCATTGAAGGCGGTGACCCCATGCGTACGGAGAACGTGCTTCATCTTAATTTTGGTGCCAATGGTAAAGAGAGTTATGTGTCGATGCCCAATCCGCTGTATGGCAGGACACTTGAGAAGGGTGCCACCATCTCGTTCTGGGTGAAGCGCACTGACGATAACCTGTGGGATGATCTCTTCGCCTTCGTGAATGGCAATGCCCGCTTCTATATGACGGGCAATGTCTACATAGGCTACAACGATGGGGCAGGCAAGTGGCTCGACATCAACCATAGTGCCAGCAAGCAGACCAACTATCTGGCTGTGGGCAAATGGAAGCATATCACCATCGCCATCTCGCGTACCGACGGCATCAGTATCTACGTGGATGGCGGTACCAACAAGTCGGCGAATGCGTACAATGGCGAAATAGACGGCAAGAGCATCACCACCAAGGCTGGCTATGACTACAATTATATTGTTGACCATCTGGCCGCTTGTCCGGAACTCTTCTTGGGCAAGGGCTCGTTCTGGGGATCGGCCGACGTGCGGCTCGATGATGTCATCGTCTACGACAAGCCTCTGACGTATGCCGAGAACTCTGCCCTCAACGCTATGGCCAGTCGTGTCTACGACTTCCGCAGTCTGGTGGATACGGGTATCGACGACATCATCTATCATCCGTCATCTTCGGGTTCTGCCGACCCAACAGCGGTTTACGACCTGCAAGGTCGCCGCATCAAGGGGCAGCCTGGTCGTGGCCTCTATATCATAGGTGGCAAGAAGATGCTCGTCAAGTGACGGGCGGACCTGCCCATGATAGGCAGGCATCCTGTCAGAGATAGAAAATGCTCTCCGGCCCCATGTTGCAGAGCAGGTCGAGAATGCTGAGATTGGGCAGGAAGCCGTGCTTCTGTCCGTAGACCTGGTAGTAGGGACGAGGCTGGAAACCGGAGTCGGGTAGGGGATGCTTTGGCCGGATGGCCTCACGGAAGTCCGCTTCATGGTGTTTCACGTATTCATCCGTGAAGCCTACTTGAGGCCGGATGTCGAGCAGTTCGCACATTTTCTGTCGGATGGCCTCATTGTAGTCGATGAGGCGTTCCCAGTTGCGTTCTGCGAAGAAAGGCCGCAGGTCATCCTCGTAATATTCAAAGAAGGGCGATTCGCCATAGGCCGACTGCAGGGCCTGCCAGTGCAGGTGCCGCCAGTTGCCGTGGTCGGAAATCCTTATTGATTGAATGTTGGACACTGAACATTGAACATGATTGGCTGCGCCGCTCGTATGGCAGTGGTCAATGGTCAATGGTGAATGTTCAATGGGCACGGTCAGTACTTGCACACCCTGGGTGGTGGCAATGAGGCAGCGGTTGCGGTAGGTTTGTTTGGGGAAAGTCTCGTGCTGCTCTATCAGGATGCGGTCGTAGCGATAGAGTTTCTGGTACCACTGCACAGGACCGAAATAGGTGGTGGAAAGCAGGGCGGTCGTCATAGGGGCAGAAGCAGTCGGTCAGAGCGCCAGCCATCCCATAGCGGGGCCGACGGGTCGCGGCTGTAGACAACCAGCACGGCGCGTCCAATGATGAATTCCTCGGCGATGAAGCCCAGCGAGCGGGAGTCGACGGGATTGTCGGGGTTGAGGGCTTCCAGCCAGTAGTAGTCAGCCGTGGCGCAGCCATCCAGGCTGGGCACCTCAGTCATCGTGCCGTCCACCAGTAGGCTGTCGCCAGGCAGGGCGGCACAGCGGCAGATGAATATCTCGTTGCGGGTGGAGTCAAGCGGGTTCTCGAAAGCCACGATGTCGCCCTTGGCGATGGGGTGTCTGCCGATGCGCCCGTAGTTGAACAGGCTCTCAGAGCCACCCACCCTCAGACCGTAACTCCAGCGGTTCACCAGCACGCGGTCGCCAGCCGTGAAGACTGGTGACAGCCCGTCTCCTTCGACTGTAAACAGCGTCACGCCCACTGACCTGAAGACCAGCATCAGCAGGAGTGCTGCCAGCAGCACAAGGAGGAAACGGACTGTCTTCTTCATATCGAGTCATGTTTGTTGCGATACTATCGCAACATACGGGAACATCGCAACATACGGGAACAGACGGGGGCCTACTTGATGTTGTCCACCAGATTGAACAGGCGCCCCCAGCGGATGCCACCGCCGAAGAGGCTGCGGTCGGGGTCGCTCGACCACCAGATGAAGATAGGCTTGCCCACCACGTGGTCCTCGGGCACGAAGCCCCAGTAGCGCGAGTCGGCAGAGTTGTGGCGGTTGTCACCCATCATCCAGTAGTAGTCCAACTTGAAGGTATAGGTGTCGGTCTGCTCACCGTTGATGAATATCTTGCCGTCCTTCACCTCCAGTTGGTTCTTCTCGTAGGCACGGATGGGACGCTCGTAGACGGCGATGTTGTCCATGTCGAGGTGGATGCTCTCGCCTTTCTTCGGAATCCACACGGGTCCGTAGTTGTCGCGTGTCCAGTGGCTGTTCTTGTTCAGCGGATAGACCGTGCCCGACTCGATGTCCTTGTCGGTCACCACACGGTAGTTGCTCAGATAGCCGCGGGCCTTCAGTTCCTCGGCAGCATGGCTGGTCAGCGGCATATAGCCGTCGAACTCGGTCAGCACCGCCGGGTTGAGCACCGTGCCCACAGCCGTGTCGTAGTTCTGCAGCCGCTTCAGGCTCTCCACATCCTCGATGGAGATGCCCAGTTCCTTGCGCAGGTCATCCATGTCCTCACGCAGCAGGTCCAGAGCCGATATGTTCTTGAACTTCACGAAGTAGGTGTACTGCACCTGGTCGGGCTCTTTGTTGGCCACACCATTAATATATACAATGTGGTTGATGATCTGCAGCGTATCGCCAGGCAGACCCACGCAGCGCTTCACGTAGTTCTCGCGGCGATCGGTAGGACGAGTGCCCACTTCACCGATGGGGTTCACGCCGTTGTAGCAGAAGTTGGGGTTCTGCTTCAGGTAGTCGGCACCCAGACGCTGGATGGTGCTCAGACGCTCGTACTGCTGTTGCAAGGGCAGCGAGTCCAGTTCCACGGCATTGGGGTACATCTGGCCGTAGATACTCTTGCCCACCTCCTGACAGATGCCGTAGTACTCCGTCTGATAGGGCATATTGACGAAGATGGTGTCGCCGGCGGGATAGTTGAACACCACGATGTCGTTGCGCTCCACATTGCCGAAGCCCTTCACACGGCGGTAGTCCCAGTGGGGCCACTCGATGTACGACTTCATCTCGCCGAAGGGCAGCGTGTGCTGCGTCAGGGGAACGGTGAGCGGCGTCTCAGGGATGCGGGGGCCATAACTGACCTTCGACACGAAGAGGTAGTCGCCCGTCAGGAGCGACTTCTCCAGCGACGAGGAGGGGATGACATAGTTCTGGAAGAAGAACTGGTTGATGAAGTAGACCGCCACCAGCGCAAACACGATGGCGTCGACCCACGACATGATGGTGCGGGTGGGACCTTCGGCGTCCTGCCACCACTTCCAGTTGATTTTCTTCGAGATATAGGCGTCGTAGATGAAAGGCACCACGATGAGGCCCAGCCACGACTTGACCCAGAGAAGGAAGAGCAGGTAGAGCACGAGCACGATGATGAACTTGGCCCACTGCTTCTTCATATTGAGTGTCTTTTTTTCCTTTCTTTTCATTGCTTATGAGCCCCCTAAGTTAGGGGGTTGGGGGTCTGAACAAGTGAATCAGACATGCTATTATTAATTAAGTATCTGGAGGGCCTGCACCTGTTCAGACCCCCAACCCCCTAACTTAGGGGGCCCATCAAGTCACTGATGGTCAGCAGACCCTGATGGTCCTTGGTGTATTCGGCAGCCAGCACGGCACCCAGCGCAAAGCCGCGGCGCGAGTGGGCATCGTGGCTGATGGTGATGATGTCGGCATCGCTGTCGTAGCGGATGGTATGGATGCCGGGCACCTCGCCGCGACGGATATGGTCCACGCGCAGCAGTTTGGGGTCGGTGGTATCCTCGGCCCAGGCCTCCTTGCGGTCCAGACGCTCCACAATCTCCTCGGCCAGCGTGATGGCCGTGCCACTGGGATGATCCAGTTTATGAACGTGGTGGGTCTCCTCCATCTCCACATCGTACTGGGGGAACTGGTTCATGATTTTGGCCAGATAGCGGTTGACGGCTGAGAAGATGGCCACACCGATGGAGAAATTGCTGGCCCAGAACAGCGTTTTTCCGTTGGCAGTGCACTGTTGCCGCACCTCGTCGCCATGCTCCTTCATCCAGCCCGTAGAGCCGCTGACCACTTTCACCCCTTTGGCCCAAGCCTTCAGGTAGTTGCCATAGGCAGCAGTGGGATTGGTAAACTCGATGGCCACATCCGCCGATGCAAAGGCTTCGCTGTCGAAGTCCTGCTGATTGTCAATATCGATGATACTCACAATTTCGTGGCCCCGGCTCAGGGCGATTTCCTCTATCATCTTGCCCATCTTGCCGTAGCCGATTAATGCTATTTTCATTTTAATTCGAATTAAATTGCGGGTGCAAAGGTACAAAGAAAAAGAGAATTAAGAATTAAGAATTAAGAATTATTTGCGACTCAGGGAGTTAAAGGGAGTTAAACGACTCAAGAATTCAGGAAAAAGTGCTATCTTTGTGGGCAAAGAACCAATTATTCATGATGACTATGGGGAAAAAAGGAGGTAAACGACTGAACAAACGCGACGTGACCAATGCCGTGCAGGCACTGTTTCAGGCCCATCCGGGCGAGACGCTCAGTTTCAAACAGATATTCAAGGCCCTCAAGTTGACCACCCACCCTGCCAAGATGCTTGCCATCGACGTGATGGAGGAGATGGCCTGGGACGACTACTTGAGCAAGGCTTCGGACAATAGTTACAAACTCAACCTGAAGACACAGGTGCAGGAGGGCACCTTCATCCGCAAGGCCAACGGCAAGAACTCGTTTCAGCCCGACGATGGCGGTAAGCCGGTCTTTGTGGCCGAGCGCAACTCGATGTTCGCCCTCAGTGGCGACCGCGTTCGTGTGGCCTACATGGCCCGCCGCCAGAACCACATCAAGGAGGCACTGGTCACCGAGATCCTGGAGCGCAAGCACGACCAGGCTGTGGGCATCCTGCAGGTGGAGAAGGACTACGCCTTCCTGAATGCAGAGGGCAACTTCTTCGTTCAGGACATCCTCATCCCCAAGAAGAAACTGAAGGGCGGCAAGACGGGCGACAAGGCTGTGGTGAAGATCACCCAGTGGCCTTCCCAGGAGTCGAAGAACCTGGTGGGCGAGGTGGTCGACGTGCTGGGCAAGCAGGGCGACAACACCGTTGAGATGCACGCCATCCTGGCCCAGTACGGGTTGCCCTACAAGTATCCGCAGCGTGTGGAGGAGGCTGCCAACAAGATTTCCGGCGAGATCAGCGAGGAGGAGATAGCCCGTCGTGAGGACTTCCGCGATGTCACTACCTTTACTATTGACCCCAAGGACGCCAAGGACTTCGACGATGCCCTGTCGATCAGACCACTGGACGGTTCGCTCTATGAAGTCGGTGTGCATATTGCCGACGTCAGCCACTACGTCACTGAGGGCAGCATCATCGACCGCGAGGCCGAGCAGCGGGCCACCAGCGTCTATCTGGTCGACCGCACTATCCCCATGCTGCCCGAACGGCTCTGCAACTTCATCTGTTCGCTGCGCCCTGACGAGGAGAAACTGTGCTACAGCGTCATCTTCACCTTAGACCAGAACGCCAACATCAAGAACTGGCATCTGGCCCATACGGTCATCCGCAGCAACCGCCGCTACGCCTACGAAGAGGTGCAGGAAATCCTGGATCAGTCATCTAGTAAGGCTAGTAAGGCTAGCCAAGACCCCTACACCGAGGAACTGCGCATCCTGGACCGCATGGCCAAGGCCCTGCGTGTGCGTCGCTTCAAGAACGGAGCCGTGAACTTCGACCGCGAGGAACTGCACTTCGACATCGACGAGGACGGCAAGCCCACGCGCTGCTATTTCAAGAAGTCGACCGATGCCACCCAACTCGTCGAGGAGTTCATGCTGCTGGCCAACCGCACCGTGGCTGAATTCATAGGGAAAGCCGGACATTCTGGAAAAGCCGGAAAGGCTGGAGATTCCGGAAAACCCAACAAAGGCAAGACCTTCGTCTACCGCATACACGACCAGCCGGACCCGCAGAAACTGGAGAACCTGCGCGTGGCCCTGGCACCCTTCGGCTACAAGGTGAAGACCAGCGGCACCCGTGGTGCAATCTCGAAGAGCCTGAACACGCTGATGGAGAGTGCCCAGGGCGAACGGGAGCAGAAACTGGTGGAGACGCTGGCCCTGCGCTCGATGATGAAGGCCAAATACTCGACCCACAACATCGGCCACTACGGACTGGCCTTCGACTACTACACCCACTTCACATCACCCATCCGCCGCTATCCCGACACGATGGTGCACCGGCTGCTGACCCGCTATCAGGAGGGAGGCCGCTCGGCCAACCAGGACCACTACGAGGAACTCTGCGAACACGCCAGCGAGATGGAGCAGACGGCCCAAAACGCCGAGCGCGACAGCATCAAGTATAAGATGGTGGAGTTTATGGCCGACAAGGTGGGGCTGGAGTTCGACGCCCACATCAGCGGCGTGCAGTCCTACGGCATCTACTGCGAGATTGACGAAAACCACTGCGAGGGTCTGGTCGGCATGCACGACCTCGATGGCGACTACTATGAGTTCGACGAGCGCAACTACTGCCTCGTGGGCCGTCGCCACCACCGCAAGTACCAACTGGGCGATGCCGTGCGCATCAAAGTGGCCCGTGCCAATATAGAGAAGCGCCAGTTGGACTTCCTCCTGGCCGACTAAAGGGGCGTCAACTCTTAATCTATTTTAAATCGTAGCGCACTTCGTTGGCGATACGATTTTTTTTTGTATCTTTGCACTCAGACAAATCGAAAAGACAATGAAGACAAACTATGAGGTGCGCTATGCGGCCCATCCTGAGGATGCCCGGCACTATGATACGGCCCGTCTCCGCCGCGATTTCCTGATGGAGCGGCTCTTTGCTCCTGACGAGGTGAATATGGTCTACTCCATGTACGACCGGATGGTCGTGGGAGGTGCCATGCCTGTGGGCGAGTTGTTGCCGCTCGAGGCCATCGACCCGCTGAAGGCCACCTGCTTCACCCAGCGTCGTGAGGTGGGTATATATAATATTGGTGGCGCAGGCACTGTGATGGTGGGCGATGTGTGCTTCGAACTGGACTACAAGGAGGCACTTTACATCGGTCGTGGCGAGCATGAGGTGCGTCTCGTCTCTAAAGACCCTCAGAAGCCCGCCAAGTTCTACTTCAATTCCACCACTGCCCACGCCGCCTATCCCTGCCGTAAGGTGACCAAGCAGGAGGCCGTCGTGGCCCACATGGGTTCGCTGGAGACGTCGAACGAGCGCTCCATCAACAAAATGCTGGTCAATCAGGTGCTGCCCACCTGCCAACTCCAGATGGGCATGACGGAACTGGCTCCAGGCTCGGTGTGGAACACCATGCCGGCTCATGTGCACAGCCGTCGTATGGAGGCCTACTTCTACTTCGAGTTGCCCGACGACCAGGCCATCTGCCACTTCATGGGCGAGCCGCAGGAGACGCGCCACATCTGGATGCGCAATGAGCAGGCAGTGCTTTCGCCCGAGTGGAGCATCCACTCTGCCGCTGCCACCCACAACTATACCTTCATCTGGGGCATGGGCGGCGAGAACTTGGACTACGGAGATCAAGACTTTTCTAAAATCACTGATTTAAAATAACAAACAATTATGGCAAACATTTTTTCATTAGAGGGTAAGAACGCCTGGATCACCGGCGCATCTTACGGAATCGGTTTCAACATCGCCAAGGCCTTCGTGGCTGCCGGCATTAAGACCATCATCTTCAACGACCGCAACGAGGAGGCTCTGCAGCGCGGTCTGGACAACTACAAGGAGGCTGGCATCGAGAACGTGAAGGGCTACATCTGCGACGTGACCGACGAGAAGGCCGTGGCCGAACTGGTGAAGAAGATTCACGAGGAAGTGGGCCAGATCGACATCCTGGTGAACAATGCCGGCATCATCAAGCGCATCCCCATGCACGAGATGAAGCGCGAGGAGTTCCAGCAGGTCATCGACATCGACCTCGTCGGGCCGTTCATCTGCTCTTCAGCCGTCATTCCTGAGATGATGGAGCGTCGCGAGGGTAAGATCATCAACATCTGCTCGATGATGTCAGAACTGGGACGCGAGACCGTCTCGGCCTATGCAGCCGCCAAGGGTGGCCTGAAGATGCTCACCCGCAACATCTGCTCAGAGTACGGCGAGTACAACATCCAGTGCAACGGCATCGGCCCGGGCTACATCGCCACACCTCAGACGGCTCCGCTGCGCGAGCGTCAGCCGGACGGCAGCCGCCATCCGTTCGATTCGTTCATCTGCGCCAAGACGCCCGCCGGCCGTTGGCTCGACCCCAGCGAACTGGGTGGTCCCGCCGTGTTCCTGGCCTCTCATGCCTCTGATGCCGTCAATGGCCACGTGCTCTACGTAGACGGTGGCATCCTGGCTTACATTGGCAAGCAGCCTAAATAAGCGAGGTATCTATCTCCGTATAGAATTAAAAAACTGAAACAATCCTGCTATCCTGCTTCTCTCGGAGTCAACCTGTTGGCTTTCAACGAGATAGGGGTAGCAGGATTGTCTTCTGATCCTGCTTCCACCCTGCTTCCACCCTGCTTCTGCGTAAGCGTATCCGCTTTTACATATTGCATACAATCTAAAGAGTGATTACCTTTGTGCATTCACTTTATAGACAGATTGTGCAAATAATGGAATTACTGACAGCCGATGCCCGTTACGAAAAGACCTGGCATCAATTTCTT
>JAFUUL010000006.1 GCA_017483805.1 Prevotella sp. | reverse complement strand
CCCTCGGCAGTGACAGCCTGAGTGTTGCCATCAGAGTTGGAGATACCCTTCACCTTGATGCCGACGATATTCTGGTCACCAGTCGTTGAGATAGTGATGGTCTTCTTCACCTTCACGAGGCCGGTGAAAGCAGCATTCTCCTGCCATACGCCAGAGTTAGAGAGGACGGCGTCGCTCTCCACCTTGACAGCCGTGAACGTGCCGTCGGTCAGCGACTCCAGTTCTTCGTCAGACTCACCCGGAGCAATGGTCTTGGGAGCCTTCAGGGTAGCGGCCAGCGTAGCATCGGCAGGGATGGCGTTGTACTCTACGGCCTTGCTTGCTTCCTTCGAGACCTCCATGCCTTCCTTCTGGGCCACGGCATAGTAGGTCACGTTGCCAGTGATGGGCAGAGGAGCGGTGTAGAGCGTGCCGGTGGAAGGAGTGACGCCCGTAGCGGTGGCATAGTAGATGGAAGCACCCTCGGTGCTGCAAGTCATCACCACAGCGCCATTCACAACGCTGATGACGGGAGCGATGGTCTGATTCTCGTTGCGCTCGACGACAACGCCCGTGAACTTAGGTTTAGAACCACCACGCCAGATATAGAAAGCATTCTCTCCATTGCCAGCGTCAGGTACAGTAAATTCATTATTTACAATATTGTCACTTGAAACACTCTTTTCTGTGAAAGAAATGCCTCCACCATCTTTGTCTGCGCCCACCAGTTTAATGACATCACCAGTCTTAAGAGTTACTCCCTTGGGCAGTGTCACCATTGCGTAATTACCACCAGAGCCACCCAAGTTAATTTTACCACCAGAAATCATTGTCTGGGGATTACTTTTATGACCAGCAAAAAGCGTGAATGATGCACCTTCGGTAATGGTATAGAAGGTGTAGTCAGCGAGTGTAGCATGATTGCCGAGCACCTCTTGGTCTTGAGCATCTATTTTTACATCAGTTGCGCCTTCCGTCAGTTCGAAGCGGAAGATTTCGCCGGCGTTGACCGACACTGCAGCAGCGAATGCTGCGATTAGAGTAAAGATTTTCTTCATAATTTTGTTGTTAAGTTAATATGAAATTTGAATGATGTTTAATAGTAATGAGAAATGAGGAGAGAGATTTCTCACTCCTCATTTCCCATTTAGAGTTGCTTACTTCTGAGTGCGCCACTTCGAAGCACCAATCTCGTTCTTCACGATCTCGTTGTCGAAGTTCTTGAAGTAGAGGTTGGCCACGCCACCGATCAGGCTGTTGACACCCGTGGTGGGCGTCGAGCCGTCGATAGAACCGGTGTGGTGGTTGTGTGCTGTCTCCGTGCCAACCACGGGGATTGGCGGGTTCGGGCTGTACATCAGGTCGGCAGCAGAGATGTCTGCAATGTGTACCTGCAGTTCATCAGCGCTGGCAGGATAGGTCACCTCGTCCCAAGTGAGGAATGCACCGAAGGAGTTCTTCTTGGCGCTGAAGCCGTTGGCCGTGAAGACGTCGCCGCCGGCGTTCTCCACGTTGTCGTTGGTCGACCAGTTGTCGTGGATGTCGAACACGGTCTTATCCTCGCAGACGCCGTTCAGCGTGCGGATGTCAGCACCCTGCAGGTTCATGATGCGCTCGTCGCCTGCGCTCTTGGTCTGCACGAAGAGGTTCTTGCGAATGGTGATGGTAGAACCCGAAGGCAGCGAACGGAACGAGAGTATAGGACGTCCGGAGTAGGTGTTCCAGTTGACGAACGTATTGTTCTCGATGGTGATGTGGAACACGAGCGTAGGATCATCCCACTTACCGGTGCCGGTGCCATGGGTCAGGAAGTTACCGATCGGGCAGTCGAAGAACGTGTTGTTGCGCCACACCATGTCGTTGAAGCAGTTGGAGGCTACATTGTTCAGGTCGCCCGTGAAGAAGCCGTAGCCCGAACCGTTGCCAGAATAGCCACCACAGTTGTAGAACTCGCAGTCCTCGACGATGAAGTGCTTAATGTACTCACCGAACTTACACTGCGTACGACCGAAGCCGCGGACGAAGCGCTGGAACGAGCAGCCGCGAATCTCGAAGTTCTCGATAGACATACCCATGCCGCCAGGGTACTGGTTGAAGAGGTAGTTACCCGTAGCACCACCTTCGAAAGAGTTGTGTGCACCAGGATAGTCGAAGTCGATGTTCTCGAAGATGATGTTGTCGATGTCGATGGGAATGTTGGCATTCTCACCGTCGAGCGGCTGACGGCCGAGCATGAAGAGTGAGGGCGAGCCGCTGGAAGACGGCAGGTTGCGCAGGTCGTAGACCTTGGCCTTAGCCTTGCCTGCTTCGAGGTCGGCGGGATTGGTCTTCAGGGTGAAGCCCTTGTACAGATCGGTGTTGGAGGTGGTGAAGTAGACCTTGTCGCCCTCGAGATAGAACACCTGGTTCTCGGCGAGGTTGATGTCGGTCATGAAGTCCTGCAGCACCTTGTCAAGGCGCGTAGCCTTGAAATTGGGGCCTAAGAGTTCTGCGTAGTCAGAGAACTTGTAGGTGACATCGTTCATCACCATGGTGTCGACCTCGGCATAGCCGTTGGCCTCGTTGATGACGATAGGATCGCCCAGCACGCCCTTCGTACGGACGGGACGGGTGTTGTAGACTGCATCCACAGCAACGGGAATATCCTTATCGATGACGTCGATCAGATAGACCGAGTTCTGCGTCAGGCCGGTCACGTCGATGTAGCCACGCTCCCAGTCGGCATCGGTGAGGGGATAGTTGGTGCCCTGGAACTGCTCAGGCACCACGGCGCCGGGCGAACTCTCAGAAGCGGTGATGCGGAAATAGTCGCACTTCCACACCTTGTTGCCATTGGCATCGGTGGTCTCAGTGAAGTGCTCCGTCCACTCCTCATAGTTGGGGTCGGAGTCTTTCACGGCGCGGCTCAGGTAGACACGGAAACTGGCTATGCCGGTTGCCTCGTCGAACACATTCTCGGCAATCTGGGCAATGATGGTTGGCGTAGAGTAGCGGCCATCGGTAGAGATGCCCAGATAGTCGGCCCAGTGCTGTCCGTCGCCATAGCCCCACCACTGGCTGTGGTGGGCCTCGCCACGGGGTGAGAGGGCGCGGATGGCAAAGCGGTAGTTAGTGTTGTAGGCCAGGTTGGTCAGCAGTATGGTGTCCTTGTCGGCAGCCAGCGTGTAGGTCTGGAGCACGTTGTCAGGATTCTCCCATGCCTCTTCGCCATTGGCCACCCTGCCCTGGGTAGACACCTTGACCTCGTAGCCAGAGGCACCGTCCACCAGACTCCATGAGAGGAAGATGGTATTTCTGTTGCGCAGGGCGCAGAGGTCGGGGTCGCTGGATCCAGCCGACACGGTGTAGCGCGTGCGGAACTGGGGCCGCATGAGTCTGTCAGCCGATTCTGCGTAGTCGTTATCGTCGTCTTTGCAAGAGTAGACGGTAAAGGCAGTCAACAGCATCAATGAATATAGAAATATCTTTTTCATAATTCTGTATGTTCTATGTTAGTGATTAATAACCGTAGTAGTTGGTGTAACCGCCGCGGCGCAGGGCCTCACGCGGAATGGGGAGGAGGTAGCGCAGCACGGGATACTCGTCGAGCACCTGTCCGCCGTCGATTTTCCTCTCAACACCGTTGTCAATGAGGTAGATGTTGCCATAGTCGCCAGCGTCAACGCCACCGCGGATATAGCCATAGAGCGAGTAGCGCACGGCAGCCTGGGGATAGCCGCCATCTTCGTCCCACCACTTGTTGAAGAACTCTGCATTCTCCGTCCACTGGATCTTGTCGACCGACTCGTCGTTGGGCTTCTTGATGGCCGTGTAGGGCAGGTTGTAGTCAGTAAACCACTGCTGCGGATTGTTGCGGATGGTGACAGCCGAACTGATCTGCGAGCCCTCCTCGTTGGTGGTCTTCAACTCGGTGGATGTGGCCTCCTTGTTGAGGATGTAGAGGCAGGGCAGCGTGGTGTTCTGATAGTAACTCAGGTCGAGGCTGTTCTGTGCGGGATTCTTGATGTAGATGTAGGCCAACTGGTTGGGCAGCAGACGCTCGTCGAAATACTCCACGCCGTCGTGCTCCTCGACTGCATCGCCCCATGTGACGCCTACGCCGGCATCCTCGGCCACAGCCCAGTTGCGCATAAATGTCCAGTAGATGGTCTCGGCCAGCATATTGTTGCGCACCAGGTCCTTCCAGCGCATATTCTCGCCGGCAAACTCCCACTTGCGCTCGTCGAGGATAGCCTTCAGGAAGGTCTCCTCGTCGGCAGCAGTCACGGCAGGAGCACCACCCTCGGCACCACGGAAGGCACGCTCGCGCACCTCGTTCAGACGCTCCATGGCCAGAGTGTTCACCTGATGAGTGAGTTTCAGGTCAGCCTCGGCATACATGAGCAGCACGTCGGCATAGCGCAGATAGGGATAGTTGATACCGGTGTTGCTGGTAGAGATCTTGGTGTAGGCACTGGTAGTATTCCAGATCTTCGACCACTTCAGGTTGTGCAGACCATAGGAGGCGCGCAGGATAGGCGTACCCTGATAGTCGTAGTACCAGAAGCCCTCGCCCACATACTTACGGGCATCGCCCTTGGCGAAACTGTAGCGATAGAACGACTCCAGATACTGGCCGCCGTTGCACTCGCCCCACTGGTAGTTGGTCTCGCCGGCATTGCT
>JAFUUL010000062.1 GCA_017483805.1 Prevotella sp. | reverse complement strand
GAACTGCAGCACGGAGTCGGGGTTGTTCATGCCCTTGAACGTGGTCTTGCCGTGGTAGACGTAGTCATCGCCGGAGCCCAGGTCGAAGTAGAGCACGCTGATGGAGTAGACCTTGCGTATGTTCTCGTAGTCCTGCTTGATTTGCAACTGCTCGGTCACGGCCTTCGACACGCCGAAGAGTATGCGCTGCATGAAGTGCCGCTCGCGGCCCAACTGCACCTCGACGATGACAATCTCGCCGTCGCTCATCTTGGCCTTCACGTCCACACGGTTGTATTTGTCCTCGCGCGAGTCCTGATTGCTCTCGCTCTCGAGTATCTCCACGATCTTCACGGGCTGCCCCAACAGGACGGTCATCAGTCCCTCGAGCACACCGGAGTTGGCCTTGTCGCGTAGGATGCGCTTGATGGCCCAGTCGAAGCGTATGTAGTCGTTGTTTCCCATATTCAAATTCTTTGCGGCAAAATTACGGAAAATATCTGGAATGTGCAAGAGTTTTCCCGGAAAACTTGCTACTTTACGTTGGTTCCGATGGCGTTTTACGTTGTAATATGCGGCGTAAAACATCGTTATACGCAGCGTAAAACGATGTTTTACGCGTGGTAAAACGGTGTAAAACGCCATTGCTTCGGATTGGCTCGCGCGTTCGGGCTGACGGATGGGTGCGTGGGGGGCGTAGGGTGGGGGCGCTTTTTTGTGGTATATATTTGGTTATATTGAGGGAAATGCTTATCTTTGCAGGTGAAAATAGAATGATAAACGAAAAACCTATGACTATGCGTTGTCTTAAACTTAGATGGCTCACGCTGGCGGCAGTGCTGCTGATGGCTGTGGGCGCAGAGGCTTCGATGCCGAAGGAGTGGCCGTTCTTCCAGCAGACGGTGAACGGCGTGGTGGTGGATGTGTGCCTGCTGGGCGACGATGTCATCCACGTGAGGAAATATCCTGAGGGCACCCAGCCGGAGCGGAAGAGTTACTCGGTGATCATGCAGCAGGAGGACGTGTGGGCACATAAGCACTACACGGACTCGACCATCACCATCGGTGCCTCCTACTGCGGCTGTACGCTGGACCTGCGCTCGGGCTGCCTGTCGTTCTACGGTCAGGAGGGCAAGGTGCTGCTCAGCGAGACGGGACGGCCGACGCTGGAACTATACAAGAGCGGTGTGGATGCCGGAAAGTATCGGATAGCCCAGTCGTGGCGGCTGGAGAAGGAGGAGGACGTCTATGGCCTGGGACAGTTGCGCGACGCGGCGATGTCGTGGCGGGGACGTGACATGGAGATATGGAACCACAACACGTATATCTCCATCCCCTACTTCACCAGCGTGAAGGGCTATGGCCTCTACTGGGACAATGCGGGCCGGTCGCGCTTCACGGACTCACAGAGGGGCACCTCGTTCTCGTCGGAGGTGGGCGCTTGCATCGACTACTACTTCATCTATCGCGACGGCACGCAGGACGGCGTCATAGCCGGCATCCGCCGACTGACGGGCCAGGCCACCATGTTCCCCCTCTGGACGATGGGCCACTGGCAGTGCCGCGAGCGCTACAAGACCAGCGACGAGTTGGCCGAGGTGCTCGACAAGTACCGCCAGTTGCAGATTCCGCTGGACGGCATCGTGCAGGACTGGCAGTACTGGGGCTGCGACTCCAACTGGAACGCGATGCGATTTGAGAATCCCTACTATATCAATAAGGTGGGCGACGCGGCCTGGGAGAAATACCTGCCCGACGACCTGAAGAGACTGGCCGAGGAATACAAGGCCAAAGGCCTGCAGCCTCGGCTGAAGAGTCCGCAGGAGATGGTGAACTACGTGCACCAAAACAACGCCCACCTGATGATCAGTATCTGGGCCAACTTCGGCCCGTGGACCGAGCCTTACCGCGAACTGAAGTCCATCGGGGCGCTGATGCCCTTCGACACGTGGCCGCAGGGCAAGGGCGTGCTGCCCTACGACCCCTTCAACCCCGATGCCCGCGACATCTACTGGAAGCATCTGTCGCACCTCTACCGGATGGGCTTCGACGCCTGGTGGACCGACTCCACTGAGCCCGACCACTTCGAGAAGGACGGCGACGATAGTTTCATGACCCACGACGGCTCGTGGCGCAGCGTGAAGAACGCCTTCCCGCTGATGACCAACCTCGGCATCTACGAGCACCAGCGCGAGGCCAACCGCAAGAGCAAGATGGTGGGCGAGAAGCGCTCGGTGCAGATGACCCGCAGCGGCTCGTTCGGCCTGCAGCACTACGCCACCTTCTCGTGGAGCGGCGACATCAAGGCCTCGTGGGAGGAGATGAAGCAGCAGGTGCCCAGCGGCCTGAACTACACGCTCTGCGGCATCCCCTTCTGGAATACCGACCTGGGCGGCTTCTTCTACTGGGACTACGAGCAGACGCCGAAGAACGTGGCCGTGCAGGAACTGCAGACGCGCTGGATGCAGTGGGGCACCTTCATGCCCCTGATGCGCAACCACTGTTCGTCGCCCATGGTCAGCGAGATCTATGAATTCGGTCAGAAGGGCGACTGGGCCTACGACGCGATGGTCGATGCCGTCCGGCTGCGCTACCGTCTGCTGCCCTACATCTACGCGATGGCCGGCGAGGTGGTGCAGCGCAGCGGCTCGATGATGCGTCCGCTGGTGATGGACTTCCCCCAGGACGTGAAGGCCCGTCGGCTGAACGATGAGTATATGTTTGGCCACGCCCTGCTGGTGAAGCCCGTCACCGATCCGTTCCTGACCCGTAAGGAGGGCAAGCGCGGCGTGATGGCCGTGAGCGACGTGCGGCAGGCCACGGCCCCCGTCAGCGTCTATCTGCCCGGCGGCACCACGCCCGCACTGGCCATCAAGGGGCGGAAGGCTCAGGGCGCGAAGACCCGCTGGTACGACTTCTACACAAACCGCGTCTACGATGGCGGTCAGCAGATTCAGCGGCCCTGTCCTATCACCGAGATGCCCGTCTATGTGCGGGCCGGCAGCGTGATGCCCTTCGGTCCTGAGGTGCAGTACAGCAGCGAGAAGCCTTGGGACAACCTGGAGATTCGCGTCTACCCCGGGGCCGACGGCCAGTTTACGCTCTACGAGGACGAGGGCGACAACTATAACTACGAGAAGGGCCAGTTCACCGAAATCAACTTCTACTGGGACGATGCCGCCCGCACGCTGAGCATCAGCGGCCGCAACGGCAGTTACCGCGGTATGCTGAAGAAGCGCCAGTTCCGCATTGTGCTCGTCGGACAGGGCAGTGGCCGCGGCGACCAGCCGATGCAGGGCGCCAAGGTGGTGAACTACTCGGGCAAGAAGATGGAGGTGCGACTTTAGGTTTTCAGAAGGACTGATGGAGAGAGGACGCTTCGCCCCGTCGCCCACGGGCCGCATGCATCTGGGCAATGTGTTCAGTGCCCTGCTGTCGTGGCTGTCGGTGAAAGCCAAAGGCGGCGAATGGCTGCTGCGCATCGAGGACATCGACCCGCAGCGCTCGCGCCAGGCCTATGCCGACCTGCTGATGGCCGACCTGCAGTGGCTGGGCCTGGAGTGGGACGGCGAGCCCGTCTACCAGAGCCGGCGCTCGGACATCTATCAGCACTATTTCGAGGCACTCCGCCAGCAGGGCATGACCTATCCCTGCTACTGCACCCGTGCCGACCTGCTGGCCACACAGGCCCCCCATGAGAGCGACGGCCGCGTGGTCTATGCCGGCACCTGCCGCCATCTGCCCCCGCAGCCAGGTAAGGCTGCTGCCACCCGGCTCGTCGTGCCCGACAGCGACATCACATTCACAGATGGTCACTACGGACAGCAGACCGTCAACCTGGCCAGCCACGTGGGCGACTTCATCATCCGCCGCAAGGACGGGGCGTGGGCCTATCAGTTGGCGGTGGTGGTCGACGACGCCCTGATGGGCATCACCGAGGTGGTGCGCGGGCGTGACCTGCTGCTCTCGTCGCCCCAGCAGATCTATGTGGCCCGTCTGCTGGGCTTCCCCTCGCCGCGCTTCATCCATCTGCCCCTGCTCTGCAATGCCGCGGGGCAGCGCCTCTCCAAGCGCGACCAGAGTCTCGACATGGAGAGCCTGCGCCAGCGCTATACGCCACAACAACTCATCGGACTGCTGGCCTGTCTGGCAGGTCTGCAGCCCGATGCGTCGCCCGTGAGTGCGCAAGCCCTTGCAGCCGGCTTCTCATGGGATAGGGTGCCCAGGGCCGATATTTCCCTGGTGTAGGGGCGTCTATTCGCCGGTGGTCATGAGCACGGCCTTGCGGTCGCCGTCGGCTATGGTGCGGGCCATCTGCTGCACGTCGGCAGCAGTGATGCTCTCCAGTTGGGCCTCATAGTTGGTGGATATATCCTCGCCGTGCGTCCACTGGAAGTTCAACACCTGCATCCAGTAGTTGTTGCGGCCCAGACCCGTCTTGTGCGTCTTCAGCAGATACTCCTTTGCCTTAGCCATATCGTCGGCCGTAGGGCCTTGGCTGGCAATGAGGTGCAGCCCCTCGTCCACCAGCCTGACGCCATCGTCCAGATGGTTGGGGTCGGTGGTGAAACTGATGTTGGCCCCCCACTGGCGTCGCGGATGGTCGGTGGCCGACGTCGATGCACGCACCGAGTAGGCTATGCCCGCCTCTTCGCGGATGGTGCGGGTGTAGGTGTAGTTGAGGGCATAGGCCAGTATAGTGCCGATCAGATACTGGCGGTGCGAGAACTCGCCCGGTGCCGAATACTGTATGCTGATGTTGGCCACGGGCGTCTCCTGCGGCTGGTGGAAGCGGCTGGTGCGGCTTCCCTTCACCACGGGCACCACCTCGCGGATCTGCTCGTTACGGTTCAGGGCGGGCAGCGAGGCCAGATACTGTTCCACCAGCGGGCGGATGGAGTCCAGGTCGACGCTGCCGACGATGAACGTGGTGAAGGCACTGGCATCGGCAAAGCGGTCTTTGTAGAGGCGCAGCAGCGAGTCGCTGTCAGCAAGGTCGTACTCCTCGGCCCTGAGCGGCTGGGCCAGCGGGTTGCTGCCGTAGTAGACCACGCGGTTGGAGTCGCTCAGCACCTGCTGCGGGCGTCCGGCATTCTCGCGCAGGCTGCGCTTCTGGCGGTCGATGAGTTGACGGTAGGCCACGGTGTCTACACGGGGATAGAGGAAGTTGGCATGCACGCGCTCGAACAGCGCCTTCAGGTCGCGGCGGTTGCCCGACCCGTTCACACTCTGCTGATATTCCGACACGCTGGAACTGACGTTGACACGCGTGCCCTCGAACTTCTTCCGCAGGTCCTCCTGACTATAGTTGCCCAGTCCGCCGCCACGCACGGCACTGCCTATGAGTCCGCGATAGCGGTAGAGGCTGTCGGGCAGTTGCGACCAGCCGCCCCAGGCCACCGACTGCACCTGAATGGGGTCGCGGCGACGACTGGTGGGACGGACTCTGACCGTCATCCCGTTGGAGAGCACCCAGGTGGTGATGCTGTCTTGGGTCTCTTCGCTGACGATGGTGCCTGCCACGGGCTCCTTCGGCAGGAAGGGCAGGTCTGTGCTGGCTGTGTCCTTCTGCTCTTTCTCGTAGGGCTTCAGGTCTTCAGCGGCTGCGCGCCGGTAGATGGCCAGCAGTTGCTGCAGGTCGGGATACTGTATGGTGTCGCTCTTGGGGCCGATGACCGAGATGGCCAGGTTGCGGGTGTCGCCCGTGAAGAGCGAGGCCAGATAGGCGTTGGCATCGTCGAGCGTCAGGCCGGGCAGGGTGGCCTTCCAGAACTCGCGCTCGTCCTTGGGCGTGGTCAGCGGGGCCTCGTCCAGGAAGTGGCGCACGCACTGGTTGACGAACTGGCGACTCTGGCGGCGACGCTCACCTGGGGCGCGCTGGTCGTCGGAGTCGTCGCCACCGCCACCACGGCGCCCGCGTCCCTGATTGGCCTCGGGGTCGCGGAGCCGCTCCCTGCGGTAGCGCTCAAACTCGTCGGCGGTCAGTCCGTGGCGCTGCAGGCGGAACAGTTCGCGCAGCATGGCCTCGGTGGCCTGCTCCACGTTGCCCTGCTCCGTGCGACTGCTGGCCGTGGCGCGGAAAGCCCGCTTGGTCTGCGCAATCAGGAAGTTGCCATCGCCGATGCTGGCTCCGGTGAAGGGCGCGTCGGGCTTGCGGCTGATGTCGTTCACACGGTTGCGGAAGGCCTGGCTGATCAGTCCGTTGTAGAAGTTGGCCAACCGGTACTCGCGGGTGTTCTTCTGGTCGCGCGGCCACTGGTCGTGCTTGAAGTAGAAGTTCACCGAGGCCTGCCGCATCTCAGGGTCGGTGCCCAGGAAGAAGAGCGGCTGCTCGTTGTCGGCCACGGGATAGTAGATGCGCTTGGCGGCCTGCTTGCCGGGTTTGGGTATGTCGGCAAAGACGCGCTTGATCTTCTTCTCCACCTCCTTCACATTGATGTCGCCCACGATGATGATGGCCTGCAGGTCGGGGCGGTACCACTTCTGATAGTAGGCCCGCAGCACATCCGGCTGGAACGTGCGCACGATGTCCATCGAGCCGATGGGCATGGCGTCCTCATACTTGCTCCCCTTGAGCAACACCGCTGCCTGACGCTCGCCGATGCGCTGCTGGGCCGAGTTCCTCATGCGCCACTCTTCCTGAATGACGCCCCGTTCGGCATCTATCTCCTTGGGGTCGAGCGTCAGGTCGTGGCTCCAGTCATGCAGTATCAGCAGGCAGGAGTCAACGGCCCCATCGACGGTCGTGGGCACATTGTCGATGTTGTAGACCGTCTCTTCTACGGAGGTGTAGGCATTGAGGTCGGCACCGAACTTCACGCCGATGCTCTCCAGATAGTTGCGCAGGCCCTGTCCGGGGAAGTGGGTGGTGCCGTTGAAGCACATGTGCTCCAGGAAGTGGGCCAGTCCGCGCTGGCTGGGCTCCTCCTGCAGCGCCCCCACGCGCTGGGCTATGTAGAAGTAGGCCCGCTCGCGTGGCTCCTCGTTGTGGCAAATGTAGTAGGTGAGGCCGTTCTTCAGGTGGCCGATGCGCACTTGGGGGTCCTGCTTGAGGATGCCCTTCTCTGTCTTGTTGCCTGCCGATACTGTCACCGAGAGCAGCAACAGCAACATGGCGCATGATGTTCGCTTGATGAATTCCATAAGTCTGTTCTGTCTTTTGTGTCTATTGATTCAGGCTGCAAAGGTACGAAAGATTATGGAATGCCGAAAGCCCCCTATGTGGGTATATTGGCTACCAAACTCTTGGTATTTCCGTCAAGGAATCAGAAGGAGAGGGTCTTGATGCTGCTTAGTCTGACTCTTTTGGCCGTGCGCTGGCCGTCGCGGAAGGTGGTGACGGTGACGGTGTTGCGGCCTTTCCTGAGATTGCGCAGGGTGATGGTAGCGGGAGAATCTGTGCTCTGTGTGGCTTCCACGTCGCTGCCCTGGATGAAGAAGCGGATCGTGTTGGCAATGGAATGATTGTTCTTGGCACTAAACGTGGCCGAAGACTGGCCGTCGCGAATGGTGGTGGGAACGGTGAAGACGGGTGCGCCGGCCAGGGTGGCCACCGACTGGAGCGTGCAGATGGAGTCGCCGGCGAAGTTGCTGAGCAGCAGGTAGGCCGTGCTGTCAGGGTCAGACGCGATGACGCCCTGCCAGCCGTCAGGGGTGGACAGCGGACAGAGGCTGGCTGAGAGGCGGGCTGTGGTCTGGGCATCCACATTGGAGTAGTAGACCACGGTGCGGGCGTCGACCGTCTCGCCCTGCTTGACGCTACGCGGCTCGTCGCTGTAGGAGGCGTAGAGGCGGGCCGTGAGGATGGAGTTGTTGTTGGCCCGCTCGCCAAAGGCCACCTGCCGGCAGCCAGTGGTGACGATGCCCAGTTGGTTGTCTACGTTCACCCACGGGCCGTTCATCCTGGTCAGGCTGGTGCCGTCGAGAACTAGAGAGCCGTCGGCGGTATGGAGTGTCCGCTCCTTCTGCGTGAACTCATCGACGCTGATGGCCATCAGCGCCCCTTTCTCCTTGTTGATGGTGCAGGCCTGGTTCGCGCGTACCTTATCTATATAGATGACCGCATTGCCCGGTGTGGAGTAGAGGGCGAAGCGGTTGTTCAGCGCGCCGTCGTTGGTCTGCAGTTCGCCGTTCATCACGTAGGCGTTGCCCTGCAGGTCGTAGATGCCCTCGGCGACGGGCGTGGCGTTGGTCTTGCGGCCCTCCACCTCGTACCAGCCGATGAAGTTGCCCGTGTTGTTGGCGCGGAAGGGAACGATGAGGTTGGAGGTCGGAGGTGTGAGGTCGGAGGTGTGAGGGGCGATGTAGCCCGTGTAACTCTTCAGGCCCTTGCTCCACGAGAAGCAGGTGAAGCGCGAGGGCGTGGCGGCGCGGACGATGTTTTGCGACGAGAAGACCTTGGCCGCACCGTACTGGCGGCAGAAGTCATCCCAGGGGGTGGGGGTGAGGTCGGCAGTGGAAAGCACCTCGTGCATCAGCCAGGTCATCATCACGCGATGTGCCTCAACGCCCATCCGGCGGGCTCCCACGTCGGGGCGCAACAGCCACGAGCCGTCGGCGGTGGTCTGCTGACGGGCCTTGATCATCTGGTAGGCCCTCTGCTCCAGCATCAGGGCGTGCGGGTCGCGGAGGAAGCAGGCATTGGTCGAGTAGGAGGTAATCTGGTCGTAGAGGAAGAGGCTCCAGTCGTTGCCGTTGGGCATGGCCAGTTCGCCGTCGCTCAGTGCCAGCCAGTAGAGCACTTCGCTCATCACGCGGTCGTTGTTGTGCATCAGGGAGCGGGTCTGCCATCGCTCGGTGCCGTGCAACGTGCGCTGGAAGAGGCGCAGGGCCAGGGCGGCCTCGCCCAGTTCCTGGATGACCACGTTCTGATAGGAGGTGTGGAAGTAGTTGTGGTTCTGCAGTGTCAGGTCGTCGTAGAGGTTGGGGCCCCGGTAGAGGTCCATCACGCGCTGCTGGTCGTAGGTCGGGTCGATGACGGTCTGGTCGGTGGCATCGTCGCGCTGCGAGTAACTGTTGATGGCAAACTCGCGCAGTCGCTGGAACCACCGTGGAGCCAGCGGGTCGTCGGGGAAGAGGCCCAGCGTGGCGGCCAGCACATCGGCCTCCCAGCCGTTCTCCTCGGCCTTGGTGTCGCCATCGAAGGCTGTGGGTATGTCGCGCTGCAGTTCGTAGTTGCACTCGGCCTTCAGCATCTGGTAGATGCTGGTCCGCTGCTGGTCGCTGAGGCGGTCCCACTGGAAGAAGGCCGAATAGGCCACCGACATGGCCCACAGCGAACTCTCCCACACGAAGTCGCCTGTCGACGTGCTGCCCCAGTAGCGGTTGCCTCTGCAGGGCTTCAGACGGTTGGCCTTGTGGGTGGAGTAGGCGAAGACGAGGCTCTGCATGGCCATCTGCTCCAGGTCATCCCAAGTGACATTCGAGGGCAGTGTGACCCGTCCCTGACCGTACTTCACGAGGAAGGCGCAGATCATCGAGAGGTCGGCATTGGGGCGCACGCCTCGTTCGTCGTTGCCCATCGTGTTTTCGCCCTTGAAGCAGCCGCATGCCTCGCCCAGCGAGTTGGGTTCGGAGCAGGGCTGGAAGTCACGCTTCACGTAAGTGGTGAAGTCGGCCAGCATCTGTAGCAGGTCGGCCTGCATCTCTTTTTCTGCGATGGTATCGCAGAATACGGAACTCGGGAGGGCGAGCAGCAGGAACAGGAGGGGGAGCAGGCGTTTCATGAGGCGACGGGGGGACTTTAGTTGAGGGTGACGCGGCGGGTGCCGTCAGGCTGCTCCTCGATGGTGACGCGGACGGCATCCTGGGGCAGCAGTTCCTCGATGAGTTCGGGCCACTCGATGAAGCAGAGGGCTCCGCTGTAGAAGTAGTCCTCGTAGCCCATGTCGTAGACTTCCTCCAACTTCTTGATGCGGTAGAAGTCGAAGTGGTAGATGGAAGACTCTCCTACCTCATATTCATTGACGATGGCGAAGGTGGGCGAGGTGATGACATCCTCGACGCCCAGTTCTTCGCAGATGGCCTTGACGAAGGTGGTCTTGCCGGCCCCCATCTTGCCGTAGAAGGCAAACACGTGGCGGTCGCCAATCAGGCTGATGAACTCGCGGGCCGCCTCGCGTATCTGTTCTAAGTTTTCTATCTTTATTTCCATATTGCACTATTTCTATATACTCCCCTCCCTTACAGGGAGGGGTGGGGGGAGAGTCTTTTTACCTCTTCTTCCCCGTCATCGTGATGAGCGGGATGAGCATCTCCTCCATCGAGATGCCGCCATGCTGGAAGGTGTCCTTGTAGTAACTCACGTAGTAGTTGTAGTTGTTGGGATAGGCGAAGAACGAGTCGCCCGTGGCAAACACATAACTGGTAGAGAGGTTGGGCGAGGGCAGTTGGGCCTCGGCAGGATTCTTGATGACGAAGAGATCCTTAGAGTCGTAACTGAGGTTCTTGCCCAGTTTGTAGCGCAGGTTGGTGTTCGTGTTGCGGTCGCCCACTATCTTTATCGGCTGCGTGCAGCGGATGCTGCCGTGGTCGGTGGTCACGATGACGTGGTAGTCGGTCTGGGCCAGTTGGCGGAAGAAGTCGGCAATGACCGAGTGGCGGAACCACGACAGCGTGATGCTGCGGTAGGCCGACTCGTTGTTGGCCAGTTCGCGCACCATGCGGCTCTCGGTCCTGGCGTGGCTCAGCATATCGATGAAGTTGAACACCACTACGTTCAGGTCGTTCTTCTGCAGCGTGTTCAGTTGCTGCATCAGCCGTTCGGCCTCGGCCGATGTGTTGATTTTGGTGTAGGAGAAGGTGTCGTGACGGCGATAGCGGTCTATCTGCGTCTGGATGAGCGGCGCCTCGTTCAGGTTCTTGCCCTCCTCCTCGTCCTCGTCGACCCACAGGTCGGGGAACATCTGTGCTATCTTGTTGGGCATCAGGCCCGAGAAGATGGCGTTGCGGGCATACTGCGTGGCCGTGGGCAGGATGGAGCAGTAGAGATCCTCGTCGATGTTGTACTGGTCGCCAATCTCCTGTGCCAGCATGCGCCACTGGTCGTAGCGGAAATTGTCGAGCACGACCAGGAAGACCTTCTCCTTCTTATCGAGCAAGGGGAAGACCTTTTTCTTGAAGATTTCAGGCGAGAGGAGGGGGGCAGACTCTCCCCCGTCCCCTCCCTGTGAGGGAGAGGGGAATATAGACTTGGAGGTAGCAGAGGTGACTACTCCCCTTCCTGACAGGGAGGGGGTGGGGGAGAGTCTACTTATCCACTCCATATAGTTCTTCTTGACGAACTTGGCGAAGCCCAGGTTGGCCTCCTCTTTCTGCATGGCCAGCATCTCGGTCATCTGCGAGTCGGTGCTGGATAGTTGCAGTTCCCAGTGCACCAGTTGCTTGTAGACGGCCGTCCAGTCCTGCCACGTGCGGCAGTCCATGATCTGCAGGGCTATCTGCTGGAACTGCTGCTGATACTGGCTCTGCGTCACCTCCGTCTCAATCTCGCGGCGGTGGATGTTCTTCTTCAGCGTCAGCAGTATCTGGTTGGGGTTGACGGGCTTGATCAGGTAGTCGGCAATCTTCTGTCCGATGGCCTGCTCCATGATGTTCTCCTCCTCACTCTTGGTGACCATCACCATTGGCGTGGCCGGGGCTATCTGCTTGATGCGCTGCAGGGTCTCCAGACCGCTCAGGCCCGGCATCTGCTCGTCGAGCAGCACCAGGTCGAACGACCGTTCGCGGCAGAGGTCGATGGCATCGGTGCCGTTGCTGGCACAGGTCACCTCGTAACCTTTTTTCTCGAGGAAGATGATGTGGCCCTTCAGCAGTTCCACCTCATCGTCCACCCATAGTAGTTGTCCGTTTGTCATATCTTTCTGTCTGTCTTACCAGAAGTCAGGGTCGAAGTCATCGGAGGTTGTCGGTGAAGTCGGCGCTTCTGGCGTATCTGGATTGTCCGGGGTGTCCAGATCTTCTGAGTTTTCTGGATCCTCTGGTTCTGTGTATGGCGGAATGTTCAGCAGTTCCTCGTTGCTGATCTTCAGCGGCAGGAAGGTCTGCTCGTAGAAGGCATCGTAGTCCAGATAACTGAAGCGCGTGCCGATGAACGCCAGGTTGTGCTCGCTGATGACCACGCTGCGACATTTCTGCAGAGTCTTCGCCATATCCTCGGAGGCGTAGAGTTGGCGGGCGTACTGCAGGGCCTCGTCGAAGTTGAGGAAGCCGCGGATGAGCATACGGTGGAAGCCCTGCTCGCGCTCTATCTCCAGATCGAAGTTGCGCACCAGGAAGTTGGAGAAGTTGAAGCGGGCCATCTCGTAGAGCAACTGATTCTCGTTGACCGAGTCGGGCTGATAGACCAACAGGAAGAGGAACGGCACATCGCGGTCGGCCGACAGCGTGTCGGCACCCAGTGAGTCCTGGTCGAGCGTCAGGTCGCGGCGGGCCCAGACGGCATCCAGGTCGAAGGTGCCGCCATAGAGCGTGCGGCCCTCCTGTACGCCCTTGATGATCATGCCGGCCATCTCGGTCACCTCGCTCTGCGGATACTTCTCGACCACGGTCTTCAGTTCGCTGATACAGTCCTTGGCGTTGCCTTCGTTCAGCAGGCTCAGACCATTGATGAACAGGAACTTAGGCCGATTTTCGCCCAGCGGGAATCGCTCGGCAGAGAGTTGGGCGTTGGTGCGTATCTCGCTGTGGCGACTCTCCTTGAAGGCATCGTAGGTGGCGGCATAGATCGAGTCCTCGATGTGTTCGCCGAAGCGGGCGTTCTCTTCGAAGTAGGGGTCGCTGAGCAGGATGGTCAGTTCGCTCTCGGGGTAGTCGCTCTTCATGCGTGTCAGACAGTCTTCGGCCATCTGGCGTTCGCCCATGCGGGAGTAGAGCAGGAAGAGGTGATACCACGCCTGGTCCATCTGCTCGTAGGTGGGGTAGTGGTTGGTCAGTCGGATGAGTTGCTTCTCGGCCAGACCGAAGTTCTCCAGTTTGTCCTTGAAGATGACGCCCGAATGGAACAGGCCGTCCATGATGATGAGGTCGCTCTCGGCCTTCTGCTCGTCGGTGAAGGGAATCTGTGCCAGGTAGTATTCGCGGTTGTGCGGGTCGTTGGCCAGGGTGTCCTCGGGGGCGCCCTCGGCAGCGATGCTGTCGCTGCTGGCGAGGGAAGCATCCGACAGGGAGTCGGCTATTTCCGGATTGTCTGGGTTCTCAGGAGAATCCAGATTACCCAGATTGCCGACCACGGTCTTATTGCTGCGGCGCCAGTTGTCCTCGTTCTCGCGCTTGCCCCACTGCTTCTGGAAGGTCTGCTTACCCTGGTTGACGGCCATCTGGTTGTAGAAGTACCACTGGCCGTTGTTGCCAGCGCCGGTGCCTGGTGTGGCTGTCGGTGTGGTGGCGGGCGCGTTGCGGTTGCCCACGGCCCCCTGCTTCTGCTGGGCGGCCTCCACCTCGGCCTCGCGGGCCTTGTCGCGCTCTTCTTTCTCCTTCTTCTTCAAGGCTTCTATCACGCGGTCGATGGCTTCCAGACGCTCCTTCTCCGGCATGTTGGCCAGTTCCTGCAGCGAGTCCTGCAGGTGGACGGCATCGGTGTAGGGCACCAGTTCGTCGAGCACCTTCGAGCGCTTCGACAGTTCCTCGTAGTCATCGCGGTCCTTATCCAGCAGGCCAATGGCCTCGCCGTAGCAGCGCTGGGCGTCGTTGTATTTCTCCTTCTCCCAGTAGAGGCCGCCCAGTCGGAGCAGCAGCACGCCCTTCTCAATGCCGCTGCGGGTGGCCTTCTCGTTGCCCTTCTCATAGGCGGCAATGGCCTGAGTGGTGTCGCGCTGCATCAGGTAGATGTTGCCCATGGCGTAGTAGACCTGATCCAGATAGTCCTTGTTATTGTCCGAAGCGGCCATGCGCTTCAGTCGGGCAATCATTTTCTTGCCGTTGCCCTGAGCCATCACCTCGGTCTGGGCGATGCGGGCGTTAAACTCCAGTTCGTAGGGTGGGTTCTGGCGGATGGCCCGCTGGTAGGCCTTGTAGGCTTCCTGCCGATGGCCCAGTGCACTGTGCAACTGGCCCATCAGGAACCATTCGCGGGCCTTCTGCGTCTTGCGGTGTTCGTGCCGGATGATATTCCTCAGATGGGGGATGGCCTGGGCATATTCGCCGCTTCTCACGTAGTAGTCGGCCAGCGTGCCGTCCCAGTCGTTTTGGGCGCGGTAGTGGATTGAGTCGCGGCGCTGGTTGCGGATGACGTCCTCGGCATCGTAGAGCCAGTCCAGTTCCACGTAGCAGCGGGCCAGCCACGCACGGGCCATCGCGTTCTGCATGGGCTGGGTCTGGTAGAGGCGCGACATGTAACTGAAGGTGGCAGCGGCCTCGTCGAAGTCGCCTTTCTGGAACTGCGCCTTGCCCATCAGCAGCCATGCCTTCCAGAGGAAGGGGTTGTACTCCCGTCGTCCCAGCCACTCCTTGTCCTTCTCGGTCTTGCGGCGCGACTTCTTCCATTCGGGGCGGGCTTTGATGCTGTGCAGTTTGATGGTCTTCTCCATCTTCTCCACCGTGCGGTCGAAGTTGCCCTTGCCCAGCGTGCGGCTCTGCTTGTTGCCCACGGTGTAGAGCGGCAGCACCTCGGTGTAGTTGTCCTTGTTGCCCTTCTCCTTCTCCAGAGAACCGTCGATGTAGGCCTGCGATCCGTTGTAGTAGGTGTTGTATTTGGCCGTGAACGACTGCCAGGCACGGCTCTTCGATGTATTCTTATGCGTAGAACAAGCGGTCACCAGCATACTGATGACCACTATATATAATATGTATATAGTCCTGCGCATAAGTAATCCCTTACTCATATAAAACTCCTAACTCGCTGATTTATTGCCTTCGCGCTGCTTTTTCTCTTCCATCAGACAGGCAATCTTGCAGTCGCCCGAGACCTTGCTGCTGCACGAGGCACAGTCGTGGCCCTCCACCACGGGCTCGTCGGTGCCGCCCTTGGTCAGCATCGAGGCCACTGCGGCTATGATGCCCAGTGCAACCAGCGATACGATGCAGATGAGTGCAAACTCCATATCTCAGTCGTTGATGGTGAAGCCGGCTTTGCGCAGGTCGTCCCAGAAGTGGGGGTACGACTTGGTCACCACCTGCGGGTTGTTGATGCTGATGGGCATCTTCATGGCCAGCGGGGCGAAGGCCAAGGCCATGCGATGGTCTTCGTAGGTGTCGATAGATGCATCGTACTTCGCTCCTACCTCTTGCGTCCCTTCGGTAGCAAGCGTCCTTTGGCCGAGCGCCTCGCTTCTCGTTCCGTCCCACAGCAGTTCGCTGCCGTTGCGGTCTTCCAGCGTATAGCCCAGTTTGGCCAGTTCGGTCTTCAGTGCCTCTATGCGGTCGGTCTCCTTGATCTTCAGCGTCTGCAGACCCGTGAAGTGGAAGGGCAGGCCCAGGACGCAACAGGTACAGACAAAGGTCTGGGCCAGGTCGGGCATATTGTTGAAGTCGTAGTCCAGACGGGCCACGCGGTTGTTGCTCTTGCGCAGCGTCACCGTAGTGGGCTTGCCCGGCTGCCGAGAGGCGAACGAGGTCTTCACACCCAGCAGGCTGAACAGATAGCGTACGCCGGAGTCGCCCTGCTTCGAACCGTCCATCAGACCCTCGAGTTGCACTTCGGCTTCGGGATCGTCGCTCAGCGCCACCATCTCATACCAGTAACTGGCAGCACTCCAGTCGTTTTCGATGTAGTAACTGCGTTCCACGTAGGGCTTTGGTTCCACGGTGATGGTGTCCACCGAGGTCCATTCGGCATCAGCCCCAAACTCACGCATCGTCCAGAGCGTCAGGTCGATGTAGGGGCGAGAGATAATCTCGCCAGTCAGGCGGAGCGTCAGACCCTTGCGCAGCACCGGACCAACGAGCAGCAGCGCTG
Source organism: Prevotella sp. (assembly GCA_017483805.1). Classification (GTDB taxonomy): domain Bacteria; phylum Bacteroidota; class Bacteroidia; order Bacteroidales; family Bacteroidaceae; genus Prevotella. The sequence continues at coordinate 4,296 of JAFUUL010000062.1, read as the reverse complement.
AGATGTACTGCGAACTCACGTTGCCGGCAATCTCCAGTTCGCCGCCCTCCAGCCTCTGGCCATTGATGCGCAGCGGCGGGTAGCCAGCCTCGCCCTCATAGGTGATGTCGGCCCCTAGATGGCGCAGGGCGTCCACCAGCACCTTGATGGGACGGTGCTTCATGCGGTCGGTGCCCGTCAGCACGTGGGTGCCGTTGGGCGTGGCCGAAAGGAAAGCCGTCATAAACCGCATGGCCGTGCCGGCCGCCTTGATGTCGATGATTTCGGGCATCTGCTGGAGTGCACGGATGATGACCTCCGTGTCATCGCAGTCGCTCAGGTTGTCGGGCAGCGTGGCCCCTCCTGACAGCGCGTGGATGATCAGGGCCCTGTTGGATATGCTTTTCGAGGCGGGCAGTTTGATGTCCACCCTCAGCCTCTCTGGTTTCTGTATGTTAAGTGTAGTCATAATCTTGTGTGCAAAGATACATAAAAATCTTTTCCCACACAAGGAAAACCATGTTTTTAATACCTATTAGCAGCCGAAAAGAAAAAAACTTGCCGAAAAATTTGGCGATATCAAGAAAACTTAGTACCTTTGCACCCGCTTACAAGCAAAAGGATCGGGATTTAGCGCAGTTGGTAGCGCACACGTCTGGGGGGCGCGAGGTCGCTGGTTCGAGTCCAGTAATCCCGACCAAAAGAAAAGGAGTTGGAACCAAGTGGTTCCAACTCCTTTAAACATTTAATTCACTAAGTCCAAAACTCTTTTTCGGACTGAGCCACAAACCACGTCCGTCATATACTTCGGCTTCATAGCCGCAAGTCTTACAGCGATAAAGACGGTCGATTGGGAAATTGAAATTGGTTATCCATCGCTGGCGCATCCGTGACGTTATCTTTGGACGCACGGCAAAGTGTGCATTCCAAAGTCGGGCATGATGGGCACAATAGTTGCGGACGATGGTGAGACTCTCCAACCAACTGCGCAGATATTCGTGTTGGGGCATGTCGAAATCGCGGGCCACACGCTTCATCAGATTGAAGTCGTTCATGTTGTTGTAGAGTTTGGAGAGTGTGCCGAATGAGGCAACTTCAAGCGTTTTCCATGAGGGCGGGAATTCGGGTGAGTCGTATTTTCTGAAACGGAAGTAACTGATGTGGTTGAGGACGCTCAGTGCTTCGTCCTCGTTTTCAAAAATAAGCCCCCGCTGTTTCAGTATGTTTATCTGTTCAGCGAGGGTGATGGGCTGCTTAGTATATTCAATATAAAAAGAAACGTCCCACCCTGGTCCGCTGGTCTTGCGACGAGAAGCGTGGTGGGATTTGTTGGTGCAAAGGTACTGCTTTTTGTTTGATTAGCCAAACTTTTTAAGCAGAAATTGCTTATGTCAAGGTAATCTTCCTCAACTTTTCTCAAATTACCCGATACGCAGCACCGTCTTTCCGTTCGAGCCGCCTGCGGCAACTTTCTGCAGGGCTTGGTTGACCTCGGCGAGGGGGAACACAACATCCACGGAGGCCTTCACCTGACGGGCAGCAAGCAGATTGGAGGCTTCTTGCAGGCCCTTGCCGTCCTCGTGGACGAAAATGAAGTGGTAGTGCTGACCGCGACGGGCTGCCATGCGCCCCATCTTGGCGCCGGCAAGGCTGAAGAGGCAGCGCTTCACAAACGACATACCCATGCGGCGGGCAAACTCGCCGTCGGGCATTCCGCGCAGCGACACCAGGTGTCCGCCTTGTCTGAGTATGCCAAACTCCTTCGGCAGTTCTCGCTCGCCCAGCGTGTCGATGACGCCGTCCACATCGCTGAGCGACTGCGCATAGTCCTCCTTCTTGTAGTCGATGAAGCGGTCGGCACCCAGTGCCAGTACCCGCTCGCTGTTCCGGCCGTTGCCATTGGTAATCACGTGCAGACCTTTGCCCTTGGCAATGGGGATAGCCATTGCACCGAAACTGCCCGTCCCTCCGCTGATGAAGAGCGTGTCGTCCTCGCGGACATGGAGCAGGTCGAGGGCCTGCAGGGCAGTCAATGCTGTCAGCGGAACGGCGGCGGCTTCCTCGTCGGTCAGATAATCGGGCACCTTGGCCAGCGCGCTACAATGAACAGCCGCATATTCGGCAAAGGCGCCGATGCGCGACAGCGGCATACGGCAGTAGACGCGGTCGCCCACCTTGAAGCCCTTTGCCGCCGGCCCCAGTTTCTCCACCGTTCCAACCAGTTCGTTGCCCATCACCAGCGGCGTGCGATAGGGAACAATCAGTTTCACCTCGCCGCGCACAATCATATTGTCGAGGGGGTTGACCCCGGCCGCAGTGACGCGGATCAACGCCTCGCCCGCCCCTGGCTCGGGAGTCGGGATGTCCATCAGCACACACTCGGTGCCCTGCTTTGCATAATTATTAAGTATTGCTGCTTTCATTGTCGTATGTGGCTATTTCAATATATCCTCTGCCATTCGCATGCCTGCATCGAAGGCCTTTTGTAGGTCTTGCTCCCAATGCTCATCGCGATACTGCCGCTTGGCTTCTTCGGAGAAACTGGCCAGTTCAAAGCGGTCATAGTTCTTTACCTGATAGGTGTTGTAGGCATTGAGATGCTCTGGTTGACCAAGAGCGTTGGCAATGCAGTATTCCATCGAGCCATAGCCCTGACTGTTGTTCCTGTCGGGCAGTCCGTTCATGGTTTCCATCAGTACCACGGGCATACGCTTCGGTGCCGTCAGGCTGTAGTCATTGTAGGAAAGCCAGGGGAAAGCCAGACGTTCCAGAAAAGTACGCATCTGCCCCGTCACGTCACCGAAGTAAATGGGAGAACCCAGCACCAGTCCGTCGGCCCCGGATATTTCCTCCAGTACAGGCGTCAGCGCATCCTTGAACTTGCAGACATTCGATGCCTTGCCCTTGATTTTGCAGGCCACGCACGACATGCAGCCCTTATAGTCGAGACCGTAGAGGCGAATGGTCTTTACTTCGATTTCATTACTCGCCGAGGCCGCGCCTTCAGCAAATTTCTGTAGCATAGAGGCCGTATTGAAGTTCTTTCGTGGGCCTCCGTCGATAATCATTATTTTCTTCATATTAGTAAATACAGTTTCAACCGCCCTTCGCTGTCACAGGTGCTTGTGGTTACTTTATAATTAGACTATACATATATGTTCTAACATTGGTGCAAAGATACGAAATTATTTGGATTTCTCCTTGTTTTTTTGTATCTTTGCATCAAATTAACGCAAGGAAATATGCCACGCAAGACTGACGGAATAGAATTTGAGATTCATCCTCGCCCTACAAAGGGCGAGGACGGGAAGCCGCTGCTCTATGTGCGCCCAGCCAAGGGACACAAGAAGAGCTTTAGGGAGTTGGAGACTTTCTGCAACAAGTATCGTGGGCTGCGTACGGGAGAGTTGCAGATGGTGATGGAAGTAATAATGGAAGTTGTGGGCCTTTGGCTGTCAGACGGCTATCGGGTGGAGACGCCTATCGGCTCGTTCGCCCCCAAGTTGAAGTTGCTGGGTGAGCATACTGACCCCAAGACCATTCATGGCCGCGACATCAAGTATGCCGGCATCGAGTTCATCCCTTCCAAGGAATTCATCGAGGAGGGCGGACGGAACCGCGAGGGCTACCGCAAGAGTCAGGCTCAGGTGGGTAACAGCCAGATGCACGACCCCGAGGCAATGGACGAGGCCTTGCGCCGCAGCATGAAGCGGGGCTATACCACCATCCCTGAGTTTATGATATTCAGCGGACTGAGGCGCGACTCCGCCAAGACCTTTCTCGACAGCCTCTGCGAGGGTGACCATCCGCGTTTGTGGAAGGTTCGCGAAAGCCGTCGCTGGCTGTACTTTCCTAAAAAGGATAGTTCAAAGGAATAAGACTCGGTTTCGACCGACCGCTCCAGCATATAGGGGCGGGTGCTCCAAGATGTAAGGGCGCCCGCCCTAATTCATGAGGGCGGGCGCTGTCAACAAGCCGGAACGTACCTTTCTCCCTGTTAGAACGTACCTTTTCCCCTGTTAGTCAGTACCTTTTTCCCTTTTAGAATGTACTTCGGTTTTAGCAAGTAAGACCTTTTGTTTCGTTATACCAAACTTTTTGTATCTTTTTGCTCGTATTTCGAAATAAAAGTTGTACTTTTGCACTCGCTAACTTACGCCGAGCCGACTTCGCAAAATGTCGGAGCGGCTATAGGGAGGGAGCACTACATTTTGGAATGCGTCGCTGACGCTTTGTTTTTGGCAGTTCGAAACTACCACTCTCGAAATAATAGTCAAGAACATAGCAGAGGTTGGTGCTACGGGTAGGTATATACCG
>JAFUUL010000061.1 GCA_017483805.1 Prevotella sp. | reverse complement strand
TCCCCAGGCAAAAGCCCAAGAACGCTCGCTTCTTGTACTACTTCTATCTGTCTATGTAAGTCTTTCAAAGAACTCTCTCTGTTTTGCCCGCACCCGTTTTCTGGGCGAAAGCGGATGCAAAGGTACGACTTTTTTCTGAACTGCCAAAACTTTTCGGAAGATTTTTTCGATTTAAGCCAAAATTTTCTTCAGTTTTGACTTAAATCAATGCCATTTGGCCCTTATACCTTATTTATATATAGGGACAGAAGGTCTCGTTCGCAACGCTTGGCATCTTCGAGGAACCGCCGATAGGTCTCGCTCTCGGGATGGAAAGGACGATGGCCCAGTGCCTCCTTGATGGGACGCCATTCTGACAGGAACTGCTTGGCACGGTCGCTGAAATAGGCTTCCACCAACTGCTGCCAGATGTACTCCACCGCCTGAGCCGACGGATGGAGCATATCGGGCTGATAGAACCGATAGTCGCGCAGTTCGTCGAGCACAATCTCGTAGGCAGGAAAGTAACTGACCGATGCATGGCTCCTGGCCATCTGGTCGGCAGCCAACAGCAGCACAGCCTTTGACAACTGGCTGCCATGAAAGCCGTATTTGGCATAGCGTATAGGGCTGACCGTGAGGACGACCTGCACATCGGAACGGCGAGACTGCAGCAGTCCGACGGCCTGCGTGAGGGCATCGACACACTGCTCGACGGACAGTTCCTCCTCCAGAAAGAGATTCTGAGGCCGCTTCTGACAGTTGTCCACAATCTCGCCCGTCTCCTTCAGCCGATAGACATGGTTGGTGCCCAGCGTCAGGAAGGCAATGCGAGGGGCAGCCTCGCTGCGCTGGATGGTATGGAGGACCGACACGGGATTGTACATCACCCCATTCGGATTGACCACCACGGGAAAATGCTCCTCGGCAAACCGGCGCCCGATGCTGTCAGCGAAGCAGGAGCCGACAAACAGTATCGGCTCAAGCGGTTCTATCTGGAACTGCGGCTTCTGCAGAGTGACAACGGTCCTGAACTCCATAGGCTAACTCCTGCTGATCTGTAGGCCCGTCGGCGACAGGCTCATTTCCACGAAACGTGCATTGGCATTGGGGCGGTTCTCAGTCAGTATCTGTCGGATGCGTGCAGCGGCTTCAGGGTCTTTGGCCACCATATAGAGATAGCCGCCACCACCGGCACCGGGCAACTTATAGCCCAGGCAGAGGTCGTCGACCAGGTCGCTCAGCCGCCGGACGGCATCAGGATTAGTGCCGCTGTCCAGCATCTGGTTCTGCTCCCAGGTGGTACGCACCAGGCGCCCCATCTGGACGAAGTCCTGCCGCTGGATGGCATCATACATCTCCATGGCATGCTCCTTCATCTGCCGCAACAGGAGCAACTGGTCGCGGTTGTTGAGGAACATACGGCGCACTATTTCCGCCAAGATATGCTTGGCCGTCCGAGTGATGCCCGTATAATAGAGCAGATGGCAGGCCCGGTATTCGGGCTGCGTATAGACCTCCGTCGGCAGCCACCTGACGAGGGGGGCCTGCTCAAAGCCGCCGGTGGTCTGAAGCAGTTTGACACCGCCCAGCACGCCACCAAACTGGTCCTGCCAGCCGCCGCCCGTGGTCAGCAGTTGTTCCAACACCAGCGTGCGACGACCGATCTCGTTCTTATCCCATGCCAGCGAACAGAAGTCGCTGATACCTCCCAGCACGGTGGAAGCCAGGATGGAACTGGTGCCCAGTCCGCTGCCTGCAGGTACGGCCGAGAGCAGGGTGAGTTCGATGCCGCACCCGAACGCTTCCAGTTGCTGCCGGAGCGACGTGTAGCGGTCGGCCGAGAACTGCGGAACGAAGCCAGCCAGCGCCAGCGCGGCCTTGGGGATGGAGAACGGCCAGCCCACCCGGGCGAACTGCATCAGTTCCTCATAGGTCTCCACCACCTCAGTAGCCCCGAGGTCGATGCTGCGGAGGATGATCTTCGGTTCGCGGCACGGCTTGACATAAGCCTGCAGTGGGGGCTGCCCATTGAGTTCGATGGCCAGGTTGACCACATTGCCGCCTTCCAGCAGACAGTAGGGCGGCGTATCCGTCCATCCGCCGGCAATATCGATGCGAACGGGGCTGCGCGACCAGACAATCTGGTCCTGGTAAGCGGCACAACGGGGATTTTGCGGCTGAGCCAGCACCTGTCCGGTCAGCCCCTGCCGCAGGAGGCCGAAGGCCAAGTCGCCATCGCCCCTGAACATGGCATCATGGATGCGCGTCATCAACGGGGCACCTTCTGGCAGAGGCTCCGGCATCGGTATCTGATATCTCTTGAAATCCCTGGAAGCATCGTCCAAGTCCAGTTGATAGAACACGCTATGCTCCCAGTTCCTGGCCAGCGCCGACCAGTTCTGCCGGCGGAAGGCCTCACGCAGACTGAACAGCCGAGCCAGATTGGCCTGCGACGAGATCTCCTCGGCGCTCAAGAGAAGTGATGAGTGATGAGTGATAAGTGAAGAATGGAGGTAGGCCTCTATCTCTTCGTACTTCAGCACGGGGAACTGCTTGCGCTGCTGTTCGTCCCCGTCGAAGCGGTCGTCAATATGATAGGTACGAACCACGTATCGGTCCTCCCCTATCGGCGCGATGTCTACACACTGGCCTGGCTGCAGGGCTATCTGCCAGTCGTTTTCGGGTATACCCGTCAGCACATGGCGGCTGGTCAATGTCCACCGAGCACCGATGCAACTATTCTCAATCCACAAGTCGGCATTCTCCGAACTGAACGCCACCCGCGTCACCGCGTTCTGCACGAATATCGAGGGATGGGGCTTGCGGTCGTGGTGCATGATCTGCCGCTGGTCGCTCACCACATTCTGCAGCCGCACCGTCGACGAGATCATCTCCGCCGAAGTGCCGAAGTGATAGAACTCGCCTCCCGCCAGCGGCACTACGGCCACGCTCAGTTGGCGCAATTCAGGATCATCCAGCACGGGGTCGGTGCCCAGCGTGCGTCCGAAGTCGGAATAGAGATCGTAGAATTTAAGTGATGAGTGATGAGTTGAAACCGCATCGCGCCATCAGCAACTTCACGGCACGGTCGCTGAGCAGCCACACGCCGATGTCCGTCAGATAGTAGTGCTGCTTCTGCAACTCGTGCAACTGCCCTACGCTCGGCTTCTGCAGCATCCGCTTCAGCACCTGCGGCGTGCGGCGGTCTGACACGAAGACGCCGTGGTTCTTGGCCACGCTGGCATCCAGCCAAAGCCCGTAGCACACCACGTCGGCATCGGGAATCGGGCCCAGCGGCTGCGATGTCCTGACCAGCACGTCGCCGCTCACCACCATCGTGTTCAGCCCCTTCGGAGCCATCTGCATCATCCGCTCATAGAGCGGCAACTGCAGCGACAGCAGGTCTTGCGCCAGCCGCTGTCCACGCTCCCATCGGAACACGGGGATGGGCGTCAGAATCTTGCCCGACGGCGCATAGGCCGGCAGTCGGCGGCTCTGGCCGCCCGCATGGATCAGGATGCGCTTCTCGCCCGACAGCCACTCATCGAAGTCAGCCCCTCCGCCTTCAGCGCCGAAGGCCTGCCCGAGCAGCCACGCCGTGCCTCCTCCGCTGCCTACGCGATGGCCCTCAGGGTCGCAGGTGCAGAAATATTCCTTGTCAGACAAGCCCGTTATCTGGTGAAAGATTGTTTGCCCTCGGTCGTTGGTTCGCACCAGATTTGGAGGCAGAGATAGTAGTTTTTTCATGTTCCGATGCATTTTCTGAGTGCAAAGATAACAAAAATCATCCGAAACCTCACGTTTTCTGAGAAAAATGTCGTAAATTTGCCGCGAAATTGACTGAAGACCTAAAAAAACGACAGCGATGAAAGTAAATATCCTGACCAAAGACGGGGTGAACTATCTGATCCCCTTCATACTCATAACGACCTGCTTCGCCGTGTGGGGCTTTGCCAACGACATGACCGGCCCCATCGTGAAAGCCTTCTCCAAAATCTTCCGCATGAGCGTCACCGAGGGCGCCCTGGTGCAGGTGGCCTTCTATCTGGGCTACTTCTGCATGGCCTTCCCCGCCGCTAAGTTCATCCAGCGCTACTCGTTCAAGGCTGGCGTCATGGTCGGCCTGTCGCTCTTTGCCCTTGGCTCGTTTCTGTTCTTCCCCGCCAAGATACTGGGATTCTACTACCCCTTCCTGCTGGCCTACTTCATCCTCACCTGCGGCCTCTCGTTCCTGGAGACCAGTTGCAACCCCTACATCTACTGCATGGGCACCGAGGAGACCGGCACCCGCCGACTGAACCTGGCCCAGGCCTTCAACCCCATCGGCGCACTGATGGGCATGTATGTAGCCATGCAGTTCGTACAGGCCCGGATGAGCGGCATGACGACCGAACAGCGCATCAAACTGCCAGAGGTGCAGTTCAACATACTGAAGGAGAACGACCTGGAAGTCCTCATCGGGCCCTATCTGGGTCTGGGCATCGTCTGCCTGCTACTTCTCATCCTCATCTTCTTCCGCAAGATGCCCAAGGCCGGCGAGACCAGCATCAACAAGCCGCTGAAGGTGGCTATGGCCGAACTCGTCCGAATAGCCAACTACCGCGAAGGCGTCATCGCCCAATTCTTCTACGTAGGCGCCCAGGTGACCTGCTGGACCTTCATCATACAATATGGTACGCGCGTATTCATGGATGAAGGCATGGAGGAGAAGGCCGCCGAGATCCTCTCGCAGAAGTACAACATCGCAGCCATGGTGTTCTTCACCGTCAGCCGCTTCATCTGCACGTGGTTCCTCAAGTACATCTCGCCCGGCCGCCTGCTGTCCATCCTCGGCATCATGGCCGCCTGCTTCGTGGCGGGCGCCATCCTGTTCACCGACCGCAACGGCATCTACTGCCTGGTGGCCGTCTCCGCCTGCATGTCGCTCATGTTCCCCACCATCTACGGCATTGCGCTGCGCGGTGTCGGCGAGAACGTCAAGTTTGCCAGTGCCGGCCTCATCATGGCCATCCTGGGCGGCTCGGTGTTCCCCATCCTTCAGGCACTCATCATCGACTCCGGCGTCGTCATCTTCGGCCTGCCCTCAGCCAATTTGTCGTTCATCGTCCCCTTCATCTGCTTCGTGGTCATCGTCCTCTACGGCCATCGCGCCTATGTCCGCCACTATCTGCTCAGACCCGGGGATAAGAACTACGTGTAAAAAACAAAGCAATCCTGCTATCCTGCTTCTCTCGGAGTCAACCTGTTGGCTTTCAACGAGATAGAGGTAGCAGGATTGTCTTCTGATCCTGCTTCCACCCTGCTTCCACCCTGCTTCTGCCTCAGAGTGCAGAATCATTTTGGCTGGAGCCGCAAGACCTTTTGGCTGGAGCCGCAAGGTCTTTTGCCTATAGGCGCAAGGAAGTTTGGAGGCTCCTTTCTCCCTGATTCATGCCTATTTCTCCCCAGTTTCCACGATACTTTTCCCCAATAACAAGCATAGAAACAAACGTAAAGTCCTATCAGAAGCACGGCCAAATCAGCCAGAAGCGTAAGCGTATCCGCTTTAGCATCTATTTTTTGGCGTTGTCCTGTTTCCATCTGTCCGGCAGCAGTTCCCTGTATGTGCTCAAGTGAGTGTTAGGTGGCAAAGCAGCCGCCTTGTTGATGACATCGGATATGTACTCGAAG
>JAFUUL010000060.1 GCA_017483805.1 Prevotella sp. | reverse complement strand
TTGTGCCATTATATACCAGAGATAGAGGTGGGCACGCGCTGGACTTACCAGTTTGAAGAAGACAAACTCCTGCTGGAGGACGGCAGCCGATGGACATTCCACACTTCCGTGCTGGCAGACTCCTGCTTCTTCGACATCTTCGCCACCCGCATCCTGCGCGGCGACGCTAAAACCATCCTCTCCACGAAGGGGCAATGCCTGATCAGCCGCAGACTCAATGAGCGATTAGGCGGCGACATGGTGGGAAAGACATTCAACTATCTGGCCTATCCAGACCGTCCCATGACGGTGGCCGGCGTGTTTGAGAACTATGACGAGAACTCTACATTCAGTCAGTTGGACATCGTGATGTCGCTCTCCAGCATTGGCCTTTATTCCTACGACGGCACCAGCCAGTTATTGGGCAACGACCGCTACCACTCCTATGTCCGTCTGCGTGCCGATGCTGACATCAAGAAGGTAGAGCAGGAGATGGACAAGATGCTGAAAGAACAGTTGCCCTGGGAAGAACTGAAGGAGGCTGGCATCGAGGATTTCCATTTTGAGTTTAACCCCGTCAGCGAGAGCCGCATGAAAGACCAGACAGTGCGGACTACGCTCATCATCCTGTCGATAGTAGCACTTGTGATGCTCTTCACGGCTGTGATGAACTATATCCTTGTGGTTGTCAGCACGCTGGTGGGCCGTGCCCGACTGGTGGCCATCCGCAAGGTGCTGGGGGCGCCGAAGCGCGAGTTCTACCTGACCACGCTCCGCGAGGCCACTGTGCATCTGCTGGTGGCGTTGCTCGTTATGGTGTTGCTGCTCACGATGGGGCAGGACTGGATACGTGACTTGATAGGTGTCAGCGTCTCGACGCTTTTCTCGCCGCAAACCTACGTGGTGCTGGTCTGCGTCTGCCTTATCGTGCTTACTTGCTGCGGCCTATTGCCTGGCTATATCTACTCACGCATCCCGATGGTTTATGCCTACCGGCTGTTCTCTGAGAACAAACACATCTGGAAACTGTCGCTGCTGGCCTTCCAATTTGCACTGAGCACCATGCTCCTGTGCATCCTCAGCACCATCTATCGGCAGTACGACTATATGCTGAACCGCGACTTGGGCTATGACTATCAGGATGTGGTCTATATCGAGACTCCAGAGCAGTCGGACTCTACATTCACGCTGGCCCGCGAAATAGAGAAACTGCCGTGCGTCAAGTCAGCAGCCACGGCCTACTCACTCTTCCTGCAGATCCAGAGCGGCAACAACGTGATGCTGCCTGGCAAGCCTGAAATGCTGTTCAACTTCGGCTGTCTCTACTGGATGGAGCCAAGTATCGTAGAAACAATGGGACTTGAGGTTGTCCAGGGCAAATTGCCCGAACGATTGGGACATCCCGGATGGACGCAGGAAGCCATTGTCGACGAGACCTTCGCCGAGCGGCTGAAAGCGCACACTGGGTGGGAGAACGTCATCGGGCAAAGCATCGTGAGCACCGAGTGGGGCGATGAACTGGTGTTCACCATCTCGGCAGTCGTTAAAAATTTCACGCTGGGCACGCTGACCAACATCGAAGACCGCCCAGCCCTGATGTTCAACGGCAACATCTATGCCAAGTACATCCTTGTGCGACTGCACAGTCTTACGCCAGAGAGTCTGGCCTCGGTGCAGCAACTATGCGACACCCGCTTCCCCAATGCCGAACTCCTGGTGAAGCGCTATGCCGACGAATTGGCCGACAACTACCGTGAGACGCAGCACACCCGCGACCTGATCATGATAGGCTGTCTGGCCTCGCTGCTCATCACGCTCATCGGACTGATAGGTTATGTACGCGACGAGGTGCAACGCCGCTCCCGCGAACTGGCCATCCGCAAGGTGATGGGCGCTGGCGTGGGCGAACTGCAGGGACTCTTCCTGCGCAGCATAGCCCTGATAGCCATTCCGTCCGTTGCTGTCGGCATCGGCCTGGGCTGGTATTTCAGCACGATGCTGATGGAGCAGTTTGCCGACAAGATAACGCTCTCGTGGTATGTCTTCGCAGTCTGTGCGCTATGTGTGCTGCTCATCATTGCCGCTATCGTGTTGCTTCAGACACATCGTGTCACGACCAGCAATCCCGTCAATTACCTAAAAACAGAATAATTCATGCCCCCTAAGTTAGGGGGCTACAGGGGTCTGAACAGGCGCAGACTCCATATAATATTAACAAACAAAAAGGGCTTGATATACGCTTGTTCAGCCCCCCACCCCCCTAACTTAGGGGGCATAGAAATTATGATTAAACTTGAAAACATTCAGAAGGTCTTCCGCACAGAGGAGGTGGAGACCGTAGCATTGGGCGGCGTGTCGCTCGAAGTAAAGAAAGGTGAGTTCGTGGCCATCATGGGACCGTCGGGCTGTGGCAAATCTACCCTATTGAATATCCTGGGCCTGCTCGACAATCCCACCAGCGGCACTTATCTGCTGGACGGCGAGAACGTGGGACAACTCAAGGAGAGCCAGCGCACGAAGGTGCGCAAAGGACAGATCGGCTTCGTGTTCCAGAGCTTTAATCTGATCGACGAACTGAACGTGGAGGAGAACGTAGAGTTGCCGCTGACCTATCTCGGCGTTCCCAAGAAAGAGCGCAAGGCGAGAGTGGAAGATGTGCTGCGTCGCATGGCTATCTCTCATCGCGCCCACCATTTCCCCCAGCAACTCTCGGGCGGTCAGCAGCAGCGCGTGGCCATCGCCCGTGCCGTGGTGATGAACCCCAAACTGATACTGGCCGACGAGCCGACAGGTAACCTCGACTCGAAGAACGGCCTGGAGGTGATGCAACTGCTCACCGGCCTAAATCAGGAGGGCACAACGGTGCTGATGGTGACCCACTCCGAGCGTGATGCCGGCTATGCCCAGCGAATAGTGAACCTGCTCGACGGACAGGTGGTGCCAGAGGTGAAGTTGTAACACAATAACCGCCCGCTCTCCAGCGATGGAGGCGGGCGGCATTGTAACGGAATCTAATTCCTTGATTAGAAGTTGAAGTAGAGACCGAAAGTGAGGTTGTTGCCGCTCAGGTCGAGACCCACCTTGTTGATGCTGTTGTCATCACCATCGGGGTTGAGTTGCTGCCAGCCGATGAGACCCAGGTGAGAAACGAAACTGATGTTGTCGGTGAGGTTGACAGCCAGACCGGGCTTCAGGCCAACGCCGAAACTTGTCCAGTCAGCGTCAGAAGCAGAAGTGAAGTCAACAGCACCGTCTACGAAGAAGTTAACCTTACCAGCCTTGGCAAAAGTGTAACGAACGTAGGGGTTGAAAGTGAAAGCGTTTTCGCTGACACCCTCGATACCAGCCCACTTGTCGCTCTCGTAACCAATCACAGTACCAACAGCCCACTCGTCGTTGAAGTTGTAACCAACCTCAGGGAGGACGCTGAATGTGGTCTCACTGCGGTCACCAGCATTCTTCTGGCTGCTCCAGGCGTTGATACCAAGGCTACCGCCAACATAAACCTGTGCGTTCATGCTCACTGCAACAAAAGCAGCGGCAAGAGTCATCATGATCTTTTTCATTTTCTTTTTACCTTTCTTTTTATTAAGTTATACATTCACTGCCCCTATTGGAACAGCATTATCCTTGAATTCGGGTGCAAAGGTAAGCAATGCTCCGTTAACGCAAACAGAAAAAGGCAAAAGTTTAAGAAAATTCCCTTAAAAATTGATAAAGGTCAACTTTCCGCCCTAAATCCTTGCAAATATCAAATGAAATGTCTACCTTTGCAAGGTAAAAAAGAGAAGACTTCTCAATGGAGACGAAATTTATAGCCGGCCCCTGCGTGATAGAATCCGCGCAGTTGCTGGATATCGTGGCCCGCAAACTGGTGGAAATCAACCGGCAGTTGGGCACCGACATTATCTTCAAGGCCTCGTTCGACAAGGCCAACCGCACGTCGATTCACTCGTTCCGCGGTCCGGGCCTGGAGCAAGGCCTGCAGATGCTGGCCGACGTGAAGTCGAAGTACGGCCTGCGCCTGCTGACCGACATCCACGAGGCCTGGCAGGCAGAACCTGTGGGCCAGGTGGTGGACGTGATACAGATACCGGCCTTCCTCTGCCGACAGACCGACCTGCTGGTGGCCGCGGCACGCACGGGACGGACGGTGAACATCAAGAAGGCCCAGTTCCTGAGCGGCCGTGATATGCGCTACCCGGTGGAGAAGGCCCGCGAGGCCGGTGCCAGCGAGGTGTGGCTGACGGAGCGCGGCAACATGATGGGCTACGGCAACCTGGTGGTCGACTTCCGCAACATCAGCGATATGCTGGAGATCGTGCCCACGGTGGTGATGGACTGCACCCACAGCGTACAGCGCCCCGACGCCCAGGGTGGCAAGACGGGCGGCGACCGCCGCTTCGTGCCCTCGATGGCACTGGCCGCCAAGGCCTTTGGTGCCACGGGCTATTTCTTCGAGGTGCACCCCACCCCGGACGAAGGCCTGAGCGATGCGGCCAACATGCTGGAGTTGGACAAACTCGGCGACCTGGTGAAACAATTGATATAGAAAGATGACTACAAGAGAATATGGTATACAGGCTATCAAGGACGAGGCAGAAGCCCTGCTCGACCTGATACCGAAGATGGACGATCAGTTCGAACTGGCCGTCGACCTGATGCTGCAGTGCAAGGGCAAGGTCATCGTGACGGGCGTGGGCAAGAGTGGGCACATCGGTGCCAAGATTGCGGCCACGCTGGCCTCGACAGGCACTCCGTCGTTCTTCATCAATCCGCTGGACGTCTTCCACGGCGACCTGGGCGTGATGACCCACGACGACGTGGTGATAGCCATCTCCAACTCCGGACAGACCGACGAACTGCTGCGCTTCATCCCGATGGTACTCCACATGCAGATACCCATCATCGGCATGAGCGGCAACCCCAAGTCGCTACTCGCCAAATATTCCACCTATCATCTCTACGTGGGCGTGAAGAAGGAGGCCTGCCCCCTCAACCTCGCCCCCACGAGCAGCACCACGGCCGCCCTGGCCATGGGCGACGCGCTGGCCATTGCCCTGATGCAGAAGCGCGACTTCCGTCCGCAGGACTTCGCCCACTTCCACCCGGGCGGCGAACTGGGCAAGCGGCTGCTGACCACGGCCCAGGACGTGATGCGGTCGGACGACCTGCCCACATTCCCGCCGGAGACCCATCTGGGCGAGGCCATCATGATGGTCAGCGAAGGCAAGTTGGGACTGGGCGTGGCCGAAGTGGACGGCCGCATCGTGGGCCTGATCACCGACGGCGACATCCGCCGCGCCATCGAGCGCTGGAAGGCCGAGTTCTTCGACCACAGCGTGAGCGACATCATGACGCGCAAGCCCAAGACCGTCAGGCTGCAGACCAAGATCACCGAGATACAACACATCATGCAGACCTACAAGATCCACTCCGTGCTGGTGGTCAACGACCAGCAGCAGTTGCTGGGTGTTGTAGACCACTATTCTTGTATGGTTTAAAAATAAAGCAATTAAGAGATATGAGAATGCTCAAGCACATATTCATCGCATTAGCACTGCTGCTTCTACCCAGCACGGCATCGGCCTCGGCAGAATATATCTTCAAGACCATCGATGCGCGCAACGGCCTGACCTCCAGCCAGGTGAACTGCATCATCAAGGACTCGCGCGGCTTCATGTGGTTCGGCACGCCGGCCGGCCTCTACCGCTACGACGGCTACCAGTTCAAGCACTTCCAGAGCGACTCTCAGGATGGTTCGTCGCTGCCCGACAGTTACATTGAGAGCATCCAGGAGACCCGCAACGGCGACATCTGGGTGAAGACCTCCGCCGGCTATTGCATCTACGACCCCAAGCAGGAGACCTTCGAGCGCGACATGCACCAGATGTTCACCAAGTTGGGCATACGCGATGTGCCCACCATCATCTACCTGGACCACAACCAGAACCTCTGGGGCTACATCCCCAAGCGAGGCGTCATCTGCATCAACCTGCAGCAGCAGTTGCAGTACGAGTTTGCCTACAGCGAAAACAGTTACAGAATTGACGAGGGCAACATCTGCTCCATCGGCGAGTGTAAGGACGGCACCATCCTGGTCTACGAAGACGGCCTCATCATCTGCTGCAGCGTCAGTCCCCAGCAGCACATCGTGTGGACCAACAGAGACTTGGCCTCACAGCATCTGCGCAAGACGAACACCCTGAAGATATTTGCCGACCAGATGGACAACCTATGGCTCTACGGCCAGGGCACGCTCTTCGTCTACAACAAGCAGGTGAACCAGTGGGACACCACCATCGGCAATTCGCTGGGACTGACCGGCCAGGGCGTTGACCATGCCGTCAATGCAATGGGCGGCGACCACAACGGCAACGTGTGGATAGGCACCAGCCGCAACGGTCTGATGCGCACCAACGTGAACACCCACCAGATGGAGCAGGTGCCACTGAAGACGATGAACACCCAGCGCTTCCCCGGCAACAATGCCGACATACTGAGCATCTACATCGACAATACCGACCTGCTCTGGACGGGTACCGCCAAGTCGGGTGTCGCCTTCCTGGGCAACAACATCTATAAGTTTGAGACCAAGATGATGAACGACATCACGGCCATGGCTCTCGACAGCGCGGGCAACGTCTGGTACGGCACCAGCGACGACGGTCTGTATGAGCACGATAACTACAGTCTGGCCAGCCAGAAGGTCTCTGCCCTGGCCTACACCAAGGACGGCAGCCTGTGGGTGGGCTCCAAGCAGAACGGCGTGACCCGCATCAAGAACGGCACCACGCAGATATACTCCGTGGCCCGCGACAGCACTCGCCGCACGATGATAGACGACCACATCAACGACCTGGAGACCGACAACACCGGCAACCTGTGGATAGCCACCGATGGCGGCTTGCAGGTCTACAACACCCGACTCGACCAGTTCTCCAACTACACCAAGGAGAACGGCAAGATCAGGTACAACAACATCACCTCGCTCCACTATGCCAGCGGCAACCGTATGCTCATCGGCACGGCGGAAGGCCTCATCGTGATGAACATCTCCACATCAGAGATGACCTACCTCGTAGGCAACACCACCAGCCTGAAGAAGTTCACCAACAACTACGTCACCCAGGTCTTCGAAGACTCCCGCGGCCTCATCTGGGTGGGCACCCGCGAAGGTGTCAACGTGCTCAACCTGGAGAGCGACGAACTGGATCATCTGACCGAGCGTCAGGGCATCTGCAACAACAACATCTGCGGTATCGCCGAAGACCCCAACCACAACATCTGGATCACCACCAGCAACGGCATCTGCCGCGTGGTGGTGCAGCGAAACGTGGGCGACGGTTCCTACGACTACGGACTCTACAACTATAACCACAGCGACGGTCTGCAGAGCGACGAGTTCAACCCCGGCTCCATCCTGGCCGACAAGGATGGCAACGTCATCATGGGTGGACTCTACGGCATCAACTGGGTGCGACCCAAGTCGGAGGATGAGAAGAAGAACATGCCGCGCGTCATGCTGACCCAACTGTTCATCGGCGAGGAGGAAGTGTTTGTGGGCCATTCCTACAACGGCAACGTCATCCTGCCCACGGCCCTCAACGAGATCAGCCAAATAACCCTGGACAACGACCAGAACACGTTTACCATCAAGTTTGCCGCCGGCAACTACAACCAGAGCGAGCGACTGATGTTCATGTATCAACTGGAGGGCTACGACAACAACTGGCACAACGGCGATGCCCTGAAGCACGGCGTCACCTTCACCGACCTGCCTTCCGGCACCTACACCCTGCACGTGAAAGCCCAGAGCGTCGAGGGATCTGTCAGCGACCAGGAGCGCATCATCGAGATCACCGTCAACCGCCCTTGGTACCTGCAGTGGTGGATGCTGGCCATCTATGCCATGATCATCCTGATCATCGTCTATCTGTGGAAGATAGGCTTCGACCAACTCATACGCTTCCGCAAGCGCAAGAACGACGTGGTGACCGAACTGAAGCGCCAGCGCGAGGAGATCAAGATGGCCAGCGACGACCTGCGCCAGCCCATGTCGCGCATGACGAGCATCATCATGAACCTCTCGGAGCGCGAGACGACGCTGGAGGAGCGCGAACAACTGAACGCCCTCCACACCCAGATGCTGCAACTCATCACCCGCGTGAGCGACATGCAGTCCACCCTGGAGCACCCCGAGGAGAAGGCCGAGAAGAGCGTGCGCAAGCAGTACATGCTGAGCAGCAAGCGCGAGATGAGCCTCCCCGGAAGTGTCGACGAGGAACTGACGTCGGAGATCCGTCCCTTCCAGGAGGACTCCCCCACCTCGAAGTTCCGCGTGGTGTTCATCGACGACAATATCGAGTTCATCAAGTTCATCAACTCGCGCCTCAAGTACATCTACGAGTTCCATCCCTACGACAATGTACACAAGGCAGCCGTCGACATAGAGACCATGCTACCCGACCTGGTCATCTGTAAGCAGGACATGGCCGACATGACCGGCAGCGAACTGTGCAACAACATCAAGATGCACCCCAAACTGAACCGCATCAAGTTTGTGCTGATGACCAACACGCGGATGAGCACCAAGGACATGCTCGACCAGAGCATCACCCTGGGTGCCGACGACTATCTGGTCAAGCCCTTCAACCTGCAGGAGGCCGTCATGCGCTTCAACAAACTGCTGGGCATCGGCCCGATAGAGATGAACAGCCACCTGATAGAGGGTGCCGAGACCCGCATGCTCGAGGGACGCAACTCGAGCATGACCACCGCCACCGAGAGCATGGGCAATGCACTGACCACGCTCAAGGCCGACGAGATGGTGATGGACGACCAGGTGAAGATGGTCACCATCACCTCGAGGCGCCAGGAGATGGAGGGCAACGAGGGCATGGACGACCAGATGGGATTCGGCCAGCAGTTCGACATGACCAACCAGATAGACCAGCAACTCATCAAGAGCATCGAGCAGTATGTGCAGCAGAACATGAGCCGCGGCACCATCAACCTCGAGGAGATGGCCAGCGCCATGGGCATGGCCACCAAGCCCTTCTTCCAGAAGGTGCGCGACATCACGGGCAAGACGCCCACCGAGGTGGTGCGCGACCTGCGACTCAAGCATGCCTGCGTGCTGCTGCAGCGCACCAACATCAACATGAGCGAACTGGCCACCAACGTGGGCTTTGCCACGGCCGAGCACTTTATCACCATCTTCAAGGACCGCTTCGGCATCTCGCCCACGGAGTACAGACAGAAATACAGACAATGAGAAGACTGCTGGCATTAGCCATCTTTGTATACCTGGCATGGGGGGCTGCAATGGCCCAGCCATCCGATTCGCTTATCTACAGACAGTTGCAGGACTACGGCATCCAGTTCACCCATAATAATAAGGTGACGCTGCTCATGTCGGGCCAGCAGAAGTTCGACGATATGTTTGCCGCCATCCGGCAGGCCCGCCACAGCATCCACCTGGAGTACTTCAACTTCCGCAACGACTCCATCGCCATGCTCCTCTTCGACCTGCTCAAGGAGAAGCGGCGCGAGGGCGTGGAGGTGAGGGCCCTCTTCGACGGCTTCGGCAACGACAGCAACAACCAGCCCCTCCGCAAGTACCACGTCGAGGCCCTGCGGGGCGACTCCATCGACATCTACGAGTTCGACCCCATCCGCTTCCCCTGGGTCAACCACATCTGGCCCCGCGACCACCGCAAGATTGTGGTCATCGACGGGCGCGTGGCCTACACGGGCGGCATGAACGTGGCCGACTACTACATCAACGGCACCGAGCAGGTGGGCGAGTGGCGCGACATGCACTGCCGCATTGAGGGCGGAGCCGTCAACGACCTGCAGGCCATCTTTGCCCGCATCTGGAAGAAGACCACCGGCGAAGACCTGATGGAGCGCCCTGAGTATTTCTGTGCCTACGAGCCCGTCTACCTGACTGGTCTGAAGCCCGACACCACGCTGACGGCCGGCCACAAGACCGTGGGCATCGTCAACCGCGAGCCCCATACCACCAACGACGTGATGCGCTACTTCTACGTGAATGCCATCAACGACGCCCGCGACTCCATCCACATCATCAACCCCTACTTCACGCTCATTCCCTCCGTCCACAAGGCCCTGAAGCAGGCCATCGACCGAGGCGTCAAGGTAGACATCATGCTGTCAGCCAAGAGCGACATTCCGCTGACGCCCGACTGTGCCCTCTACTATGCTCATAAGTTGATGAAGCGTGGTGCCAACGTGTGGCTCTACAAACCGGGCTTCCACCACTCTAAGATCATGATGGTCGACGGGCGCTTCTGCACCGTGGGCAGCACCAATCTGGATGCCCGCAGCATGCGCTTCGACTACGAGGAGAATGCCGTCATCATCGACTCGTGCACCACACGCGAACTCGACCAGATGTTCGAGCGCGACATCCACGAGAGCGTCTACCTGACGCCCCAGACGTGGAACGAGTTTCGCACGCCCTGGCAGAAGTTCCGCGGCTGGTTTGCCCATCTGCTGCGCCCCTTCCTGTAGAGAAGGGCTCAGCGCAGGGAGTCGAGCATCATGCTGATTTCCACGTCCGAGATGCCCCGTTCGCTCAGCATCTTGTGGGAAGTATCATAGAATTCCTTTTCCATGTCGTAGTCCTCGCAGCCCGGCGTGTTCATAAACTGGCGGAAGGCAGCGATGGCCACCATCGTCTCCCCTGCCACCCAGTGGCAGTAGCCGTAGTTGAGTATGTCCAGCGACTTCGGCTTTTCCACCGACAGCAGATCGTTGTACAGTTTGTCGGCCTGCTCATACTTCCCGTTCAACGTCAGCACCCAGGCCAGCACATGATTCACGCTCCTATCGTCGGGATAGAGATAGTTCAACTTGAAGAGCCGCATCTCGGCCTCCTCGTTGCGCTCCAGGTTGGACAGACAGATGGCCGCGTTCAACTGATAGTTCTTGCTGTCGGGCTTTATCTCCAGCAACTGCTCATACTTTTCCAGCGCAGCCTCGTAGCCCTGCGCATTGAAGGCGGCACGCGCATAGCCGGCCAGGGCCTGCTCGCTGTCGGGCTGAACCTTGATGGCCCTGGCAAAACTCTCCAGAGCCGACATCGAGGTGAAGTCGGGCTTGCGCTGCTGCAGCATACCCTGCAGCACATAGTAGTTGAAGTTGCGCCGCTCCTCATCCAGGTTGGCTATCACGCCCTTGGCGGCATCATAGTATTTGCGCTTGTAGAGGAAGTTGCCCATCTCCAGCAGACTGCCCTGCAGGCCCGAACGTGAAAAGATGGCCTTGCCGAAGAAGATGGCCTGCGGCATGGCGAAGGGACTGGGAAACTCGTTGCGGCTGCCGTAGAGGCGGAAGAAGCGATACAGGTTCTGCAGATACATCCTCCGCATAAAGGCCGGCTGGCTCTGCTCCTCCTCCGATATCTCACCGCCCACGGGCATCGGCGAGGCCTCGCCGTTCTCTATCATCTGCAGCATCGAGGCCGGCAGACGCCCCAGCACATATTCGAAGGCCAGCACAAACGAGTATTTGTCGCTGTCGCAGAAGGCCCCCACCTGGGTGATGATCTGCAGGAAGCGCTTGTTCTTGGTGTTGTTCCAGATGTGGCTGATGCTCGGGTGCTGCGGATAGAAGGGCACAAACCAGTTCGACAGGTCGTTGAAGAACGTGAAGCGCTTCATCTGCGAGAACCCGCCGAAGTAGATATCGGCCCCCTGCTTCTGCATATCGGCCATGCGGTGCATGCTCTGCTCCATCTTCTCCATGTTGCGCTCGGCGGCATCGGGGTGCAGTATGTCCTCCAGCGAGTCCTCGTCCATCTCCACCAGTCCGCGCTGCGTCAGCCTGATGTTGTTGCCGTTCATGATTTCCGGCAGTATCTCGTCGCGTATCGTCTGCTGGTCGTCCTCGGCATTCATGCAGTAGACCATCTGCATCTGCAGTTCCGTCACCTCCTGGCAGCAGCGCTTGTCGGCCAGCACCTCGCTCACCATCTGCTGCAGCGCGGGGTATAGCCGCGTCTTACGCTCGTCGATGGCCAGCACCCAGCCCACCAGGGCCCGCTGGCGCACCTGCTCCACCGTGGCCTGCCGATACACCTTCAGCAGCAGTTGAAACTTGTTGATGCCAAACATCTGCATGGCCGAGAGCGTCACGGCACTGACGATGAGTTGCTGGTCCACGGGATCTACCGTCGGCGACAGCAGCAAGTCCTCGAAGGCCTTCGCCAGGTTCTCCGTCCACAGGCGCGAGGTCAGGATATAGCCGAAGAGGTCCTGCATCAGCATCTGGTGCTCCTCATACAGGGTCTTCGCCTTCTCCTCCCGCTGCTGCGGCGACTCCAGTTCCAGCAGGGCCACCTCGCTGGTGAAGTTCTCCAACTGGCTGCGCACGTTGTTCATCGACCAGTCTTTTCTCACCTGGCGTGGCCGCTGGTAGATGCCTATCCAGAATGGCTCCTGGTGCATCTTCCGCTGCGTGATGATGTTGGCAGTCAGCACGTAGAGCCGCGCCAGCAACTGACCGTACAGTTGCTCCCGCTGGGCATCCTCGAAGCCCCGCTCCCAGTACTGCAGCATCAGGCTGTAGTCATTCTTGATGGCCAGCAGTGCATCCATGTTGCCCATGCCAGGATTTATCAGTAGCACATTCTCCAGCGCATTGATGGCGGGTCCCAGTTTGCATTGTTCCAGCAGACCGACCACCTTCCGTAGTTCCTCGTTTTGCTGCATATCGCGTCAATAAATTCTTAATTCTTAATTCCCAATCGGCGCAGCCGACAACTCTTAATTCTTAATTCTTAACTCTTAATTCTTAACTCTTAATTCCCAATCGGCGCAGCCGACAACTCTTAATTCTTAATTCTTAATTCTTAACTCTCAACATCCACGCCCTGGCCCTGTCTATGTCCGTCTGCCGGGGCGCATGGGCAGCAGGAAACGCCAGGTTCTGCTCCATCGAGTCCACCACTGCAGGGCTCACTCCACACTTCTCGGCTATCAGCGCGCGGAAGGGCGACAGCCCCATCGCCGTCAGCGTGTCGCAGGCAGCAGAGTACGCCCTCAGCAGGCCATCCATCTGCTCGCGGCGCAGCGTGTCGGCCAGCACCTTCTCGCTGAACGCCATCACGCCCAGCCACAGGTCGCTCTGACGGCTGTCGTACAGTCGCAGGGCCTCCGCCTGGCGGCCCGCCGTGGCCTGTGGTTCGGGCAGCAGCAGGGCATCCATCACGCCCGTCTGGAGCATGTCGAGCCTCACGGCCACGTCGTTCACCTGTATGCGGAACACGCGCTCCGTCTTCAGCCCCACGCTGTCCACCAGTTTGTCGGCCAGCAGGGCCGTACCGCTGTAGCGCGTCATGGCCAGCATCTTGTCGTCCAGTTGCGGCAGCATTTTTATGCGTGCCTGGCGGCTCGTCAGCAGTTGCCACGACAGGTTGGTGGCCGTGGCATAGTGCAGCGGCAGACCCTCCTGCTGCAGCCGTTCGGCCCTCACCAGGTCGGTCATCATGCCGTCCACCCATCCGCCCGCCAGGGCCGTGTCGCAGTCCATCTGCGCCTGGTATGGGTAGAGGCTCACGCTGACATTCTCGCGCTCAAACAGGCCCAACTCGTCGGCCACGTAGAGCGGCAGACAGTCTATCGTGGGCATCACGGCCACCTTGATCGATGCCGAGTCGGCCAGCCACGCCTCCATGGCGTCGGGCTGCTGCTGACCGTCGTTGCCGGCTCCGCAGGCTGCCATCAGCAGCCCCGCGAAGACGCTCGTTAGTATCTTTCTCACTGACATTGGGTGCAAAAATACTAAAAAGTTTTGTAACCACGAAAATAATTCGTAACTTTGTGCCATCAAAGAGCAAAAAACAATGGCAAAAGACAAGACAGCATACGTCTGCGAGAACTGCGGACAGGAATCGCCCAAGTGGATTGGCAAGTGTCCAGCCTGCGGACAATGGAACACGTTCAAGGAAATCAAGGTGTCTGCCGACACCGCCCGGCAGACGGCCACCCACGCCGCCGCACAGGCCGGACACGCCCTGCGCAGCAACCGTCCCCTCCGCCTGAGCGACATCAGCAGCCACGACGATCCGCGCATCGACATGCGCGACGCCGAACTCAACCGCGTGCTGGGCGGCGGACTCGTGCCCGGCAGCATCATCCTCCTGGGCGGCGAGCCCGGCATCGGCAAGTCCACGCTATCGCTCCAGACCATGCTCCACCTGCCCGACATGCGCATCCTCTACGTCAGCGGCGAGGAGAGCGCCCACCAACTCAAGATGCGCGCCGAGCGCCTGTCGCCCGCCGAATCACAGTCAGACAACTTCCTCATCCTCTGCGAGAACTCCCTCGAGCACATCTTCGAGCACATCAAGGAGGAGAAACCCCAACTGGTCGTCATCGACTCCATACAGACCATCGCCACCGAAGACGTAGAGTCCAGCGCAGGCTCCATAGCCCAGGTGCGCGAGTGTGCCTCCTCCCTGCTCCGCTTCGCCAAGACCAGCGGCGTGCCCGTCATACTCATCGGCCACATCACCAAGGAGGGCACCCTGGCAGGCCCCAAGATCCTCGAGCACATCGTCGACACCGTCATCCAGTTCGAGGGCGACCAGCACTACATGTACCGCATCCTGCGAAGCATCAAAAACCGCTTCGGCAGCACCTCCGAACTGGGCATCTACGAGATGCAGCAGACCGGCCTGCGGCAGGTGTCAAACCCCTCCGAACTGCTGCTCACCGACGACCACGAAGGCCTCTCCGGCATCGCCATCTCCTCAGCCATCGAGGGCGTGCGCCCCTTCCTGGTGGAGACCCAGGCCCTCGTCTCGTCAGCCGCCTACGGCACCCCCCAGCGCTCCGCCACCGGCTTCGACCAGCGCCGGCTCAACATGCTGCTGGCCGTGCTCGAGAAGCGCGTAGGCTTCAAACTCATGCAGAAAGACGTCTTCCTCAACATAGCCGGCGGACTGCGCGTCACCGACCTGGCCATGGACCTCTCGGTCATAGCCGCCGTGCTGAGCAGCAATGTCGACACCCCCATCGAGTCCGGCTGGTGCATGGCCGGCGAGGTAGGCCTCTCCGGCGAGGTGCGCCCCGTCAACCGCATCGAGCAGCGCATCGCCGAGGCCGAGAAACTGGGCTTCCGCCACATCATCATCCCGCGCCACAACCTGCAGGGCTTCGACCGCCGC
Organism: Prevotella sp.; assembly: GCA_017483805.1. GTDB lineage: Bacteria > Bacteroidota > Bacteroidia > Bacteroidales > Bacteroidaceae > Prevotella. Next base: position 40,799 of record JAFUUL010000060.1, on the reverse strand, counting down.
AAGTTCACCATCGAGATCCACCCCGTCCGCAAGGTCGAAGAAGCCCTCCGCGCCCTCTTCGGATAAAAAATCCGCAAAAAAGAGCACGGCCGCTAAACATCCACTTGCCTGACAAGCAATCGTCCAATCTCATTTAGGGCAACGAAACGGTAGCGCCGTGAAACGTGGGGCACAACGATATAGTGATAGTGCCTGGCTTCAGCCTTTCTGCGCAGTGCATCCTCCACAGCCGCCACTATTGCATGGTTTTCGTATGCACTCTCTTTGGGCTCCAGTAGCAGCAGGAGACCTTTAGAACAGGCTTCGAAGTAGATACCGCCAGGTTTGTAGTACCTTTCATGTGGAGACCCCTCAGCAGGAAAACCGCCTGCCAGCAGCACCACCAGAGGGAACCCCTGCTCGCGGACGGTTCTGGCTATGAGACGCTCTCCGTCGCTGATGGCTGCTGTATAGGTCACCGCGCCATTATGTGCTGCCGCCAGCACCTCTTTTAGCCGTCCGTCAATGGTAGCGCCGTCAGCACTCCGTGACATCTCCACCAATTGTCGGTCAGGCCATTCCAACAGAAAATGATTACCCATCGACGTAAATGGCAAGCCACAGAGCACAGTCTCCCTATGCATCCGAAACAGTTCTGGATTTTTCCTTTTTAGCCAGAGGCGTCGCGGGTTATCCTTCACATAGTCAATCATCCTGCGCAACTGGCCTGGCGCATGGAGTATTCGCTCGTGGTAATAGGCCTTGTCTTGTTGCCAGATACTCCCCCTGCCCGCAAAAATGCGACCAAATTGCACCGGGACATCCCCATGCCCTCCAGCGCCCCCCGCCAGCACTCCCCCGTGCCCTCCAGCGCCCCCCGCCAGCACTCCTCCGTGCCCTCCAGCGGCGTTCTCGCCGCTGCAATAGAACTCCTCCCTGTAAACCTTAGTGCACCCACTCTTAAATCCCCGCACCACAGCCCCGATGCTTTGCGGCAGCGGCTCAAGCACCTGTATGACCAGATGCACATGGTCGGGCATCACCATCTGGGCCAGCACCTTCAGTTCATAGCCTTTCCCCCTGTAAAACCGTGCCAGCCCACTCAGCATCTGACACACGCGCCGTCCGAAAGCGTTGAGCCTGACGAAAGCCGTTTCAGCACGCTCGCCCTCGAGTGTCCCAAACAGCGGATACCGACCTTCCACAGGCAGCGTGAAATGATAGATGGCGCGTCCCCGGTAGTCCCATCCCCTTTCGCGATGATGCCGCAAGGGGTCTACAGGTCGCCATTGCCTTTCTCCATTGTCTGTTGCCTGTGCCACTATCCCTATAATTTGGTATGTACTAATTTGTGCAAAGATAACAAGAATTCCCCAATCTGGCAAATTTTTGAAGCAGAAAGTTCAAAAGCCCTCCGCGCCCTCTTCGCGCCCTCTTCGGATAAAAATCTGCAAAAAAGAGCACAAGAGTTTGGAAGATAACAGGGAAATGCCTATCTTTGCAACGTGAAAGAAGGTAGAACGCGTGGCAGATCGCCAAGGGCTGACAAGTCTTAGGAGGAATCAAAGAAACTCTCTGATTCTGCCCTCGCTATTTCGCTCCTTTCCGCCGGTTGCACTCGAGGCAGAGCATCTGGCAGTTCTCAATGACCGTGCGGCCACCGTCGCACCAAGGGGTGATGTGGTCGCCCTCCATGAATTCGAAGTCGAACTCCCGCCCGCAAATCTTACATCTGTGTTCCTGCTCCTCCCAGACGGCCAGTTTTATCTTCTCAGGGAATCCCCGCAGGTCGAGGTAGCGTTCGTCGCCTGTCAGCACGTAGGGGATGATGCCGCCGGGCTTCTGTATCTCGTCGGTGTCGAGCATCAGTTCGCTGATGCGCTTGCCCAGAGCCACGGTGTCGAGGGTGTGAGGCGGCCCGTAGTTGTCATAGAGCCAAGCCCAGTCGGGACCAGTCATAATCTTCCTGAACCGCTTGATGTCGAAGTTGGTCGTTGCCCAGTTCAGCACCGTCTGGTAGTACGTCCATAGGTTGTTGGCATTCGGGTCGTGCTGGTGGTCTTTCATGTAGCCCACAGCCGTCTGCCGGTGCCCTTGACGTGTCTCGTGGGCAGCCATCCACTCCAGTGCCTTCTTCAGCAGTTCCTGGCGGATAGGTGAGCCTGGCACCAGGTCTTTGCTCAGTTGAGCGGCACCGCAGTTGCGCTTAGAGAAGTGTCGCTTCGCGTCGCTCACGAAGGGGCCCGCATAAACAGCGTTCTGTATCTCCTGCTCGTTCAGCGGCTTGCCTGCGATGTTGATGGTCTTAAACCACTCCAGTTTCTCGCTGTCCTCGCCCTCGCAGACGTAGATGTCGAGTTTGTAGTCGAGTATGCGCTGCTGAATGTCGGAAGGCTGATTGTCGAAATTCTTGAAGTCGAACGAGAACTTCTTGGCCACGTACTCACAGATGGACAGCGTGCGCTGCTGGCCGTCCATCACCTCGTAGGGGCAGGGTGCATCAGCATCGTTTCGCTTCACCCAGTACATCACGTTCAGCGGGTAGCCGTGCAGCACGGTGTTGATAACAGCCGCCTGCTCCTTGTCGCTGTAGATGAACTCCCGCTGATATTTGGGGCGTATGTCGAGCAGGCCGCCATAGCCGCGGATGCCCTCATCATCGTTGTTGACGTATCCTTCCGTTATCTCTCTTACGGTGATCTCTTTCTTCTCAATGGTCATCATATCGTATGTGGGTGTTTGTTACGGATTAGTATTCTGCTGTAAGGACATTTATGTTTGCCATTCTTTGTATATGCTAAGTCTGTACGGCCACGATAGTTTTTAGCGACACCGATTTGTTTTCCAAGATCACCACAACCCAGTCCAATTATTTCGAACTGGTCAGGATTGAATTGTCCCAACAAAGTATCAGGTACTCCCATAATGCCGTCGTAGTCGAAAGGAATGTCTTGAACCTTGCAGACATCAATGGCATCAAAGTTATCATAAGTAGGATACTCATCAGGCGAATAATGACGTACAAGGTCTAAACTCTCATGGCGTTTACTGATATCGAGATTGGTAAACCAGATACATCCCATAATATTCTTTATGATCTGCCCCTTCTCATTGATGATATAAGATTTTGTTTTTGACGGATCAAACCCCTCAGGCATTTGTATCATATCCATGCCACCGCCATAAGACTTATATCCTGTCCAGATTTTATTATCCTTAACTAAAGGGAATATCTCTTTGTAGTGGAGCGCATTCATGTTACCTATTATCAGAAATCTCTTGTTGTAATCCATCAGTTGAGCCACATACTCCCTAAACAGCGAGAACGGCGGATTGGTCACGACGATATCAGCCTCTTTCAGTAATTCGATACATTCAGGGTCACGGAAGTCACCCGTCTTCAGAATGCTGATTACGTTCTTATCGTTCTGTAGGAGGTAGCGCACATCGGAGAGGTCAACTGCCCCGTCGCCATTCAAGTCCTTCACCTCCTTGATTTCCACCTTGTAGGCAATCCTTTTCGGCTCATCCGTGAAGTCGCCAAAGTCAATCATCAGTTCGTTCCCTTGCACGGGTGAACCATTATAGCAGGTACAGATGAGTTTCTTCAGCCCCAGATGGTTGAAGTGTAGCGCGAAGTACTTGAAGAAGTTGCTCTCATAAGGATCGTCACAATTGCACAGCACAACCTTGTCGCGAAAGTGCTGCCAATAGTGCTGCAATTCCCTCTCGATGTCAGTCAACTGCGTGTAGAACTCATCCATTTTTGCTGTCTTAGCAGCATTTAGGTTTTTGTTAGCCATACGCTTATGCATTATGCGTATTGCTTATCTTCGGAGATAGGTTTCTACAACAAAAGCATGGACGATTTCTCACCCATGCTCTGAGGTTGTAGGATACCCATCAAACCGGATAAGTCACGCCCATGCAAAACGCACAGACGTTTGCGACTTATTCATTCGGTTTGATATGTTTGAAACTTCCTACATTTCAGAGCAATTCCGAATAACAGCAAACGCTTGTTATATTTTTCCACTATGTCCCACCGCCGTCCTCGCCCGGACATCGTGGCGGTGTTCGATGGCAAAGGTACGAAAATAAAATGGAATAACTGCTCCTTTAGCAAAAAATCTGCAAAAAAGAGTGCAAAAGTTTGGAAGATTAGATAAAAATGCCTATCTTTGCAGCGTCAAAAGGGGAATTCGCAGAAAGAAAGAAAAAAGGATGTGAGTTGCATATAGGCGCGATAACATCAAGCTCCGCAACCGTTCTATTTATAGAAGCCGTGGGTCGGGTACCTACGGCTTTAATTCTTTTATAACAGATTCTATCTCACGACGTGTTTGTACACTGGCATTGACTACAACGGCTTCACCATTGAACACGACATAGCACGCGGCAATCATCCCGCTGACAAAGTCGGCTTTTCTACGAGAGATGTATTTTGAGAGTTCAAAGGAGCGCACTTGCAGAATATGTTCATCAAGGTCAATTACCACAATCTTGCAGCCTTGTTTCTTGGCGGCCTTGAAGCCTGCCGTCACACCTTTCTCACCCATGATGCCCTTGCGGTCACCCAGTTGCCCGTCGATGGTGTACTCAGGATTCTTGTGGCCAAAAGACATCGTGTGGGCATTAATCATAATAGTGATATCAACGAAAGAATGGAGTATGGCACGAGCAGCACGAATGTTGCTCTGCAACTCCCTTGGGTCAGCCTTTAAATTTATCAGTAACCGTTCACCGTATAACTCGTCTTGGACATACTCCTTATTCTCTTCCATACGTGCAAAAGTACAAATTATATTTGTAAATACGGTCTCTGGAGTGAAAAATCTGCAAAATAGAGTGGATTTATTTGGATATTTGAGCCAAAATCAGGAGTTTATTTGATAAACTCTTGGATTTGTCTACAAATTGTAGTAACTTTGTAGGCAAATAAAAATAATGGAAGAAGGATATGAACATTAATGATAGAGTTCCTGAAACAAAAGATGGGATACAGTCTCTGTATGATTCGACCCAAGGTGTATATAACCCTGAGGAAGGTATTAATAACGAACGTATTGTTGCTGGAATACAATATGGGCGTGCAAAGAAAGATGACATCCTGGAGGTTACGCTGAACTTGCGCAACAGTAGAGGACTGCTTGAGCGCGAACTTTTCCGGCTTGCAGAATTTGCCCAGATGTTCAACAAACTCTATGCAACGAAGAACAACAAGTGGTTCAGTTCTGCCGAAATAATGCTTAAAAAGATACAGAGCCACTACCTAAGATGGCGAGACATGCTCAAGTTGACAAGTCCGAGGAGAAGACGTAAGAAAGGCCGCAGCACCGTGGAGCACTCAATATACGAGACGAGTATGCTGAACAAGAATCAGCCATTCGTCGGCGATATGTTTGGTATTGCTTCTTATGGCGAATTAGTGGCTGACCTGAAAATGGAACTTGAGAAGTTCTTGAGTGATCTGGTCAAGGGCATTAAGTTGTGCCAGACCATGTTGAATGAAGAAGAGCAGATAAAAGAACGGCCAGAGTGGATTAAGGAAATATACGAGGACTGCTACAATATGACTGTTGCCAAAAATCGTGAAACTATTGACTGGCTCGTTAGCATTGGGCATGCCAATACAGACAATCAACTCTATCAGTTGATGCTGAAATATAAGGATAAGGACAAATTCATCCAGGAGCAGTTTCATGAGAATACGGACGTGAAGTTCAACGACTTCGTCTTTACCGATATAGTGATGACGCTGATGAACAATAATATTAACTCCACCGAGCAAACACTATGGGGACGTGACTATGACAAAATCCGGCTTGTGCGCTTTGCCATAGAACACTTCGACCAGTTGGTCACCCCCCATGGAAGAAAAGGTTATAGCGGTCCTGACCTTTTAGAGTTCATCGTGTGGTGTGATGTTCATAAGAATCCTGCCACCAGAGATGATGAAGAACGCATTTTGTACGACTACCTGAAAGAGAACTACAAAGGATGCACTCACATCATTGGGTGGACGAGCGTATTCGATAGTCGTAAGTCTTTACCTACTAATTCGGAAACACTAAATAAAATTGCCTCGGAGTTTGACCATCGGGTAAAAGAACTATACGATATAGAGAAGCAGAAGGAAATAGGGCTTGAAGGTGTAGCCTGAACCGAAGTTTAAGTTTTTTTAACCACGCTTTGCCGAAGGGATTCCATACGTCCCATTCGGCATTTTTGGTTTATAATAGCCTCATGATGGCACCTTTCCGAATGGACATTCAGAATGAAAACCGCTTATTTCGTTCTATTGTCATTTACGCTGGCATTCTGACGTACAAAGGTCTCTCTCTTCGTTGTTCAGGGCCTTCCTAAGCCATTCTGAACAAACAAGTTAGATTCCTAATAATTCCATAGAAAAGCAGTAACTTAGCAGCGCAAAACCGAAAGTCGGTGATGTGCTGCCTCTCTGTCTGGCATGCTGAAAAGGACAGGAGGCATCGAGACGTCTCAAACTATTGTTTCACCTTCCAAAACAATTGAGAAATGGAAGCAAAGAACATTGTTGAGACTAAGAACGTCCAGCAGGCCAAGGGTCTGACCGGACAAGTAGACAACCAAGTAGCCCAGCAGGCCGTCTGCGGCATCGTGGGCGAGGCTGTCGCTCAGCCCACGGCTGAGGAACAGGCGAAGGAGCAACTCCGGCAGGTGCTCCGCGAGACGCGCATCCGTACCGACACAGATGTGCCGCCTGAGGAGTATGCGCTCCAGGTGGACGAGAAAGGCATCTTTGCCCTGCGCGACATCCATGCCATCAAGGCCAAGCAGAAAGCGGGCAAGACCACAATGCTGAAGGTGTGCATCGCTGCCTTGCTGTCAGGAGCGATGTTTCGTGTGAAGTCGCTGCTGGAGAAGCCAAAGATTCTGTTCTTTGACACTGAGCAGAGCCGCACCGACACGAAGCAGATACTCCTTGACGTGGCTCAGATGACGGGCCTGCCGCCCGAGGTCATCGACGCTCAGGTGTCGCTCCACTCGCTGCGCCGCATCGACCAGGAGCAGTTGCTGCCACTGCTGGAGATGGCACTCGGCGACGAGAAGCCCCAGGTGGTGATGCTCGACGGCATCGTGGAGTTCGTGGCCTCGTTTAACGACGAGACCGAGTCGAAGCAACTCATCAAGGATCTGCTGAAACTCAGCGACGAGCACAACTGCGCCATCCTCTGCGTGCTCCACACCAACAAGTCCGACGACGACCACAACATGCGCGGCCACCTGGGCACGATGCTGGCACAGAAGAGTGCCACCGTGCTGGAGTGCGTCAAGGAGCGGGGCTCGAGCGTCATCACCGTCCGCTGTTCGGAGGCGCGCCACGAGGAGATGCCCGAATGGAGCATCACCTTCGACAGCGAAGGGCACATCATCAGTGCCGACGAGCAGCGCCGCCTGCTGATGGAGCAGCGCAAGGCAGAGCAGGCGATGAAGCGCCAGGAGGCTCTCGACAAGGAGAAGCAGGAGCGCCTCGACAAATGCCTGCGTATCCTTACCGACAAGGGTGGCGTGGTCAGTCGCAAGCAACTCACTGAGATACTGGTCAATGTTCTCGACCGCAAGCGTCCAACCGTCTCTACCTACATCACAGAGTGGCTGAAGAACGGTAGTATTGTTGAGGTCAACGGCATGATTCAGGTGTCCAACGACCTCGCATTGCCCTTCTGACCGCAATAAGATTTTTGTTTGTTGTCGGAGCCGCCTATATATATAGCGGCTCCAACAACGAACGAGAATCGCCAACAAAAAGTAGTAATAACAACAAAAAGCAGATCATCATGAACAAAGAATATCGATATCAATTGGAATCGAAGCGACTGACGGGCCATCAGCCCCGCAAACTCACCTGTCCGCACTGCGGCAAGCGGAAGTGCCTGGTGCGCTATGTGGATACACAGAACGGCTTCCAGTACGTGGCCGACAGCGTGGGCAAGTGCGACCACCAGCACTCCTGCGGCTACCACTACAGGCCCTCGGAGTATTATAAGGACAACCAGTGGGCCCGCGAGAGCGAACCGCACCCGGAACGCTACTGTCAGCCACTGCCGCCACCGCCGCCCTTCCAGCCCCTGCCGATGGAGTACGTCGTGCGCAGCCAGTCGCCCGGGAGCGTGTTCTGGCAGTGGTTCTCCACCGACGCTGCCCGTCGCCTGGGCCTCTCGCAGGAGCAACTGCGGCAGGTCTTCGGCGACTACCTCATCGGCGCCACCCGTCGCCAGTGCGTCATCTTCTGGCAGATAGACCACCTGGGGCAAGTGCATGGCGGCCACATCATGCAATACCGCGCCGACGGCCACCGCGACGGCTTTCAGGGGTGGACACACGTGCCGCTGATACGGGCCGGGCTGCTGCCACCCGACTGGACGCTCCATCAGTGCCTCTTCGGACAGCATCTGCTGCCTCGCCGCCCCGAAGCCCATGTGTGTCTGGTGGAGAGCGAGAAGACGGCCCTCGTCATGGCCGCCCTCCAGCCCCAGCACCTCTGGCTGGCCACGGCAGGCAGCGGCGGACTCTCGCCGGAGAAGGTGCTGTGCCTGCAGGGACGCCGCGTGACGCTGTTCCCCGACAGCGGCTGCTACGGGAAGTGGACTGAGCAGATGCGGCTCGCAAAGGGCATCGACTACAACGTGTCAAGCAGTCTGGAGGCCTACCCGCCGAACACCGACCTCTGCGATCTCCTGCTATAAGTACGCATTATTTTCTTTTACACAATTTTTAACGCAAACCACTGAAAATAAACGACTTGAATATTTGGAAATGTCGCAGAAATTTCGTACCTTTGTAGAGTAAAAAGATGGTTTCAGGATAACACTTACAGACCATAGAGAAGACGCTGCACGGGCACGACGAAGCGGCAGGAAGAGGCCGACGAAGCGGCAGGAATCTGCTGACGAAGCGGCAGGAATCCAAACGAAGGTTGCAACCCAGGATAACATAAGTTTAACGATTAAAAAAATGAAGTAGCAATTATGGCAAAAGAGAAACTTAAACTCAGTCTCGGCCTTGTTCGTAACAACAACGCCGAAAGTACGGGCTACGGCAAGTGGTACCCCACGATAGTCAGCCGTCAGCCCCTGACCATGGACGCGCTGGTGGACCATATCACCGCGCACGCCATGCAGTACCCCAGAGACATCGTGGAGGGTGTGATCACCCGCATCAGCCTGTGTCTCCCAGAACTCTTGTCGCAGGGCGTCAGCGTCCGGCTCGACGGCATAGGCACATTCACGCCCTGGGCGCAGTCCAGGCGCGGCGGCGTGGCCCGGCCTGAGGCGGGCCTGAACCCGAAGGACATCATCAAGGGCATCCACATACGCTGCCTGCCCGACGGGCGCAAGGCGCAGAACCTGACGTCGAAGGCGTTCAAGGAGAAGTGCGTGCTCTCGCTCGACTATGTGGTGGAGGGCTCGAAGAACAAGAAGACCTATACGGAGATTGCCGCGTGGGTGGAGGCGCATGCTAATTAAGAGTTAAGAGTTAAGAGTTAAGAGTTAAGAATTAAGAGTTAAGAGTTATCGGCTTCGCCGAGTATCAATTAAGAGTTAAGAGTTATGGGAAAAGACAATTTGCAGATGAGCATTGCCTTGCGCAGGAACAACAATGCTGAGAGTACGGCCTACGGCCACTACTATCCGAAGATCGTGGAGCGTGAGACGCTGAGCCAGTACGGCTTCGCACAGCACATGCACGAGCACGGCCTGAGTTACCCCACCGACCTGATCAACGGCGTGATCACCCGCCTCGCGCAGTGCATCCCCGAACTGGTGGGTCAGGGGGCGAGTGTGAAACTGGAAGGCATCGGCACGTTCATCCCCTATGTGCGGGTGGCGAAGAAGAAAGGCGGAGGCTCGGCTGCCGTGGCCAAGCCGGAGAAGAACCTGAACCCGAACGCGATGGTGCAGGGCGTCTACATCCGCTTCCGTCCGGAGTGCACGAAGTTGAACGACCTCTCGTCGCCGGCCTTCAAGGACCGCTGCGCGATGGCGATGGACTATGTGGAGGAGCCCGTGCTCAATGCCGAGCAGAAGCCCGTCGGCCGCCGTCTCGTGGAGATGAAGAAGTGGATTGAGGACAATCCGGTGACGGCGCCCACCACGGAGCCCTAACAGAGGGAGTGATGAGTGATGAGTGATGAGAGCCCGCTGGCCGAGAGTAGGAGTCGGTCGGCGGGCGTTTTCGGTCATCTGGTCGGCATTGTGCTCGCCCTTCACGCGGACGGTCACGCCGCCCAGCGGCTCCCCTGCCCTATCGCCCCGCCCCAGGGTCTTCACATAGCCCTGCTGGGTCTGGCCGAAAGCCATGACGGGCAGGGCGACAAGCAGTAAAAACAAGAGGGTATTCTTCATTATCATCAGTTATTTGCGTGCAAAGATAGCCATTTTCTTCTAATTACAAGAAGTGGAAGAAAGAAAAGTTGCAGAAAGATTTGCTTTTTCAAAGACTAATTTGTAACTTTGCAAGCGAAAAAGACAAGTTCAACAACACTGCCTATGAGTAAACAACTGATACAACAGACTTTGGCTGACTATTTCAGGACACAACCTGTCGAGAAGGCTTGGCTGTTCGGCTCCTACGCACGTGGCGAGGAGACGCAGGATAGTGATGTGGACATACTTGTAGTGCTTGACCATTCCCAGCCTGTAGGGCTGAAGTTTTTCGGGATGTATGAAGACCTGAAAGAACTGCTTGGGCGCAATGTTGACTTAGTGACCGAATCCTCGCTGGCCTCTTTCGCCCGCGAAAGTGTTGAACGTGACAGACAACTTATCTATGAGAGAACTGCTTAGAGATCGTGAGCGTTTGGAGCATATCCTAGCCGCTATCAATCGTGTAATGCGATATACGACAGGGAAAACTTATGAAGACCTTCTGTCCGATGATATGATGTACTATGCCGTGGTAAAGAATATCGAGATGATGGGTGAGGCTGCCAATATGCTGACCAAAGAATTCACTGATGCTCATCAGGAAACACCCTGGAAGATGGTAAGGGGCATGCGTAACTACATCGTTCACGAGTACTTCCAGATAGACAGTGCTGTTGTCTGGGATGTCATCACAAACGAATTGGCCGACTTTCGCAATCAGATTTCCCGATACCTGTCAGATAAAGATTGGGATGCATGGGAGAAGAAGGATTAGTTATCTTGCTCTAAGCCCTGCTGGGTCTGGCCGAACGCTGTTTCTGCCAGGATGGCCAACAAAAAGGCCAAAGTCAATGAAGTTGCCCTCGTAATCATTTTAGGTTGCTTTTATATGAATCACTCTTTTGTGTTGACGGTCTCTTCCAACAGGCGGATCTTTCCTTCTACGAATTTGGTCTTCTCGTCATCGTCGCCTGCTGTCTTCCTGAAGATTCTCAACGCACGGTCGTAGAATTGGCGGGCCTTGTCGTAGTCGCCCAGGGCAAAATATATCGACCCCATATTGTTCAGTGTCTTCGCTGTCTCCGTGTGTTCTTCGCCCAGCAGCCTCAATCTCAGTTGCAGTGCCTCCTGAGTGTTGGAGAGTGCCTTGGCATAGTCCTTGTTCTCCATGTGAAGGCGCGCTAATTCGTGATAGAGCGCGGCTGCCTTGACATCCTCTTCGGCCAGTGCGTCGGCCATCTCGTCGCAAACCAGGTCGATGGTCTTTTCGGTCTGCTTGATGAGCGGATGGTTTGCGGGCAGATAGGTCTTGTTGAGGTGCTGCGCCCTGGAGAGGTACAGCAGTGCCTTGACGTACTCTTTCTGGTTGAGATAGACGGTTCCAATACCCGTCAGCGAATTGGTGAGGTTGATGTGGTCTGGGCCGAACACTTTCTCGTTGATTGCCAGAGACTTGCGATGATACTCCATGGCCTTTTCATAGTCGCTGTGATGATTGTTGAAGACAGCCGCCAGGCTTTCATAGATGCCGGCCAGATTAGGGTGTTCCGGCCCATAGATTCTCTTTTCTATGTCAAGTGCATGGTTAAGATAGTCGATGGCCTTGCTGTAACTATAGGTGGCCGCATGGCTGCGCTGCAGATGCACCACTGCCATGTTCTGATAGACGATGGCGGCATCACTGCTTTCCAGCCCTACCGTTCGGCGGCATGCTTCCAGTGATTGCCTGTAATAAATGAGGGCTGTCTCAATGTTTCCCAGATTGATGTGTTCGCCTCCTATGTTGTTGTAGAGCGTGCTCCAGTCGATGTCAGCCTCTACGCTACGGGCCATGTCCATCGCCTTCTCTTCGTAAGTCAGGGCCTTTCTATAGTCGCCTCGCATAGAGTATACCCGCCCTAGAGCATTATAGGCTTCAACAATGCCTCGGCAGGTGTCTCCATAAATTTCCCTGTATGTGCTGATGGCCTGCCTTGCGGCTTTCTCGGCATCATCATAGTGGTCCAGCCTCAGATGGAGCAGCGATATGTTGCAGTAGGCATCACCCGCTTTCCCTCTGTGATGATGGTCGCCCTGGGCAGCCACGGTTAACGCTCTTTGATAAAACGTCATGGCCGCGTCATAGTCAGTGGTATATTCATGCAGGAAGCGGCCTGCCTGGTTCTGCCAGTCTGCGTTCGTGGTGTCCAGCGCGGCACGGGTCTCGATGTAGTGGCGGGCCTTGTCGTTGTCGAAGCGGGAGAGGGCGATGGTGTAGAGTTGATAGAGGTGTTCGGCGTCCTTCTCCTGCTGCCGCAGCACGGCGGCCATGTCGGCATTGGCTTGATCCAGCAGTTGATGGGCCTCTGCCTCCTGTTGGTCGATGCGGGAGAGGGCTTCCTGGTTGCGCTTCAGCACGTCAGTGGGGTCGAACAGCGTGCGGATGAGCGAGTCGGCACGCTCCAGACGGCCAGACTCGATACACTGGGTGATCTCGCGCTCCTGGTCGCTCAGATCGTCGTAGTCTACATGGGCGTAGTGCTCGGCCAGGCCGGCTATCAGGCCCTGGTATTTCTCGAAATTCTGCTGCAACTGCTGTAACTGCTCGCGATAGGACTCTGTCGTGATGCGCTGCTCGGAGAGTTGACGCTCCAGCAGGGCGAGCCGGGACTTGTAGTTACGCTCTGCCGTCTCGAAGGCGCGCTTCTCGATGCGAAGTTTCTCGGCCTGCAGTTCTGCCGTGTTGACCATCACAAGGGTCAGCGGCACATGGTCTGAGAAGGCCTGCTGACGGCCTATCACGCCCTGCTCGTTCAGTTCGTAGCCCTGCTTGCGCACCTGCTGCAGCACGTAGGCATCGCCATTCTTGCGGCCTGCCAGCACAAAGGAAAAAGTGCCGTCGTCACGACTCAGTGCCGCATTGTGCTCGCCCTTCACGCGGACGGTCACGCCGCCCAGCGGCTCCCCTGCCCTATCGCCCCGCCCCAGGGTCTTCACATAGCCCTGCTGGGTCTGGCCGAACGCCATGGCGGGCAGGGCAAGCAGGAGGAAAAGGAAGAACGGAGGCCTAATCATCATCGTAGCACTACTGTTGTTCGTAGACTGTGGGATCATCGATGCCTGCCTCGGCCAGGGCCTCGCGGCGCTCCACGCAGGTGCCGCAACGGCCGCAGTGATGCTGGCCTCCCTTGTAGCACGACCAGGTCTCGCTGTAGTCGATGCCCAACTGGGCACCGCGACGGGCTATCTGGCCCTTGGTCAGATGGGTGTAGGGAGAGAGCAGGCGGACGCCGTTGAAGGTGCCGGCGGAGGCGGTGCGGTCGAAGGCCTCGACAAACTCTGGCCGGCAGTCGGGGTAGACGGTATGGTCGCCGCTGTGGTTGGCCATCATCACATACTGAAGGCCGCGACTCTCGGCCAGGCCCACGGCCACGCTGAGCATGATGCCGTTGCGGAAGGGCACCACCGTAGACTTCATGTTGTCCTCGGCGTAGTGGCCCTCGGGGATGTCCTCGCCGCCCTGGAGCAGCGAACTCTCGAAATACTGCGCCATGAACTGGAGGGGGATGACCAGATGCTCGATGCCCAGTCGCTGGCAGTGCAGGCGGGCAAAGGGTATCTCACTGGCGTTGTGCTTCGAACCATAGTCGAACGTGACCGCCAGGGCGATGCGCTCCTGGTAGTCGTAGAGCAGCGTGGTGCTGTCTAACCCGCCGCTGAGTATCAGAATGCTGTCTTTCTTCGTTTCCATAGTGCAAAGGTACGAATAAGCGAGCGAAAAAACAAATTTATTTGGTTTTTTCCGAGCGAGAGTACCTTCGAATAATATTCAAAGGTACGAAATAATTCTTAATTCTTAATTCTTAATTCAAAATTATTTCGTATCTTTGCGCCCGATGAAAAAGGTATTACTTGTAGTGCTGATGATGGGTGCTGCGCTGACGGCAGGGGCGTGGCACCGGGTGTGGAGCCCCAATGTGAAGGGGCTGCAGGTCATCGTGAACGACGACTTCGAGGCCCTGCCCATCCTGACGCTGAACAGCGACGACCGACTGACCATCGGCTTCGATGAACTGTCGCACCGATACCAGCGGTTCACCTACCGGCTGGAGCCCTGCAACCCCGACTGGACGCCCACGGAGGGGCTCTTCGACAGCGACTGGCTGGTGGGCTTCAACGACCTGCCCATAGAGGACTATGAGAACTCGCTGAACACGACGACGCTCTACACGCACTACGAACTGACCTTCCCCAACCGCGAATGCCAACTGAAGATGAGCGGCAACTACCGCCTGCACATCGTCGACGAGGACGGCGAGGAGGCCGTGACCGTGGAGTTGAGGGTGGTGGAGCCGCTGATGAACGTGGGCCTGAGCGCCACGACGAACACTGACCTGGGGCTGAACACGCGCTACCAGCAGGTGGCGATGACGGTGCTCTACGGCAGCCTGCGCGTGACGCGCCCCGACGAGCAGATTCAGACCCTGGTGATGCAGAACGGACGAGAGGACAACATGAAGGTGAACGTGAAGCCGAACCTGACGATGCCGCAGAGCCTGAAATGGGAGTACAACCGCGGTCTGATATTCGACGCGGGCAACGAATACCACAAGTTTGAGGTGCTGGACCCCACCCACCCCACCATGGGTCTGGCCACCGTGAGATGGGACGAGGACACGCGCACGTGGCACGCGCTGCCCGTGCCCTGCGAGCCGCGCCGCAACTATCTGTACGACGAGGATGCCAACGGGGCCTTCCTGCTGCGCAACAGCGACAACTATGAGAGTGAGCGGACATCGGAGTACGTCTACGTGCACTATCGCCTGCAGCCTGCCCGCCATTACGGTGATGGTCAGGTGGTGGTGAGCGGAAGATGGGCCACGGAGGCTCCGGAGCAGTACGTGATGGAATACGACGAGGCGAGTCAATCGTACAACGCCACGGTCATGCAGAAACTGGGCTACTACAACTACCAACTGCTGCTGGTGGACATGGACGGCACGACGCACCCGCTGCCCGAGGAGGGCTCGTTCTACGAGACGGAGAACACCTACCAGGCCCTGGTATACTATAAAGGTACGGGCGAGCGCTCCTGGCGGCTGGTGGGCTACCAGGAGATTACGCTCAGATAGAGACCGTCAGATCAATCAGGACATCTTCTTCGCTTCACCGTTGCTCGCGGTATTCGCGAGGCGTCATCTTGTAGAGACGGAAGAAGTTGCCCATCATGTAGTTGGGCGTATAGAAGCCACACTCGTCGGCAATGGCTTCCACCGACTGGTCGGTGGAGCGCAGCAGTTCGGCAGCCTTGGCCAGACGGGCACGACGGATCATCTCACGCGGACTCTTGTGGATGTGGGGCGTGACCAAGGCATAGAGTTCGGCCAGATCCACCTGCGCCACCTCGCTGAGGTCGTTCATCGAGAAGTTGGAGTGGTGGTGGTCGCGGATGTAGGGCATCAACTTATCCATCAAAGTGATGAACTCGGGCGGCAACTGCGTGTTGGACGAGGTCTGACCGCCAAGCATATCGTCCTGGGAAGGCGTGAGCAACTGCGACTCGAAGGCATCGTTGCGCTCCACGAAGGCACGAATCTTGCTGAGCACATCGCTCTCCTCGTGGTCGCGGCGCATCCTCATGCGGGTGTTGCGCGAATAGTAGACCAGATTGTAGATGATGAGCACGATGATGAGCACACCCATGAGCAGATAGAGGCCGGTGGTGCGCCACCAGGGCTTGCTGATGTGAATCTCCCACGTATAGGTCTCGTCGTCATCCCACTGGTTGGGGAACAACGAGGCCTGCACGCTCAACTGGTAGTCGCCGGCCTCGAGGCCCACGATGGAGTAGCGCAGCATGCCCTTGTCGTCCACCTGATGGTGGGCATCGAAATAGGAGTAGTCAGTCCACTCATCGCGACCGTTGCCCTTCAGGTGCACCCGATAGTAGGTCTGGCGCGGGCGGTAGTAGTTGAGTCCCGAGAAGATGAGCGACACGCTCTTGTGGTTGCTGTTCAGCCAGATGTGCTTGCTGCGGGTGACGGCCTTGGTGATGACCACCGTGCCATCCACCTCCTCGTTGGGGTCGACACCTGTGCCATTGACCAGCAGATGGATGAGTTTGGGGTAGAGTTTATAGGGGCGGCAGATGTTGAGACTATCCAGGTCTTGCGGACGGAAGACCACCATGTGGTCGATGCCCTGCATGACGATGAGACTATCCTCGGTGCAGGCAGCCTTGCAGTTGACGAAGGCCTCGCTGGGCACGTTGTCTTCCTCGCCGAAACTATTGACAAACACGGGCTCGCCATTCTCAATCTCGATGCACGAGATACCGCAGGACGTGGCCACCCAGATATTGCCGCGCTTGCCCTCTATGACGGAGTGGATGACTTCGTTGTAGAAGCCTGTGCGCTTGGAGAACAGGATGGGCTCGGAGCCAGGCGTCTTGTAGAGGAAGAGGCCCGAGTTGGTGCCAATCCACGTCCAGCCACGGCTGTCCTCAAACTTGCAGTTGGCCCGTCGGCCCTCGAACTCGGTGATGTTTTGCTCCAGACGATAGGTGTACTCGGCATACTTGGTGGCCAAGGGGTTCTCCCAGAGATAGACCTTGAAGGGCGAGGCCACGGGGCGGGCATAGAGCAGTCCGCGCTTCTCGGTACCAATCCACATACCTCCCTGACGGTCGAAGGTCAGGGTGTTGCAGTCGGTGCCCAGTTTCGAGCCGTCGACGAGCGTGAGTTCTGCAATCTGCTCTGTATGGCCGTCGGTCAGTCCATAGACCCAATAGCCATACTCTGAGGCGATATAGAGCAGGTCGCCCTTTATGGCCAGATTGTTCATGTGGTAGGGCAGTTCAAGCACTATCTGCCACTGGAGTGTCTGCAGGTTGAAGAAGAGCAGTGCGGAATCGTGACCGCCATTGCGCAACTGGAAGAAACCGCTGCCATGGCGGAGCAAGAGCGAAGAGTTGGGATATTTCTGACTGGTCTGCTCGTCGTAGGCACAGGTCTCGTGGAGCATCTTCCCTGTCTGCAGGTCGCAGGCCACCTCCACGCCGTTGTCATAGAAGAGCAGCAGCATCTCGCCGACCACCTCCATATCCTGCAGATTGCGGCCGGGCAGCACGGGATAGACCTTCTGCTGCTCTACGTTGAGCAGGCCCTTCTCCGTCAGCACCCACAACGTGCCGATGGAGTCGGTGAAGAGGTCCAGCGCCGGATCGGGGCATCCCATCTCACGCAGCACGCTGTCCACGTTGACAATGAACTGCTCGGTCATCAGATCCACGCAGGTCACCATATGCTTGCGCTTCAGCCAGATGTGGTGGCTGTGGTCGAAATAGAGATGATTGTTGCCGCCATAGGACGGGAGGTCGTACTGGAAGTCCTGATGGGTGTCGATGTGGGTGAAACTACTGCCATTGTAGAAATTGAGGTTGCCAATGGTCGAGATGATCATTCGCCCCGTCTTGGTGCAGACCACCGTCTGAGCGCTATTGTCAGCCAGTCCGTCGGCAGCATTGATGATGCGGAACGTACGGTCTTGCTCGGCAGCATGAACCCACACTGCCGTCAAGCATAATAGCACCAAATGGATGAATCTGAGCGATTGTTTCATACGATGGTTAAGTATTCGAGTGCAAAGATAGCGAAAAAAAATGTGTATTGCAAATTTTTAGCGTAAAAATATAAAGAGAACTCCCACTTTGGAGAGTTCTCTTCTACATGAAGTCGAGGTGACAGGACTCGAACCTGCGACAGCCTGGTCCCAAACCAGGAACGCTACCAACTGCGCTACACCTCGATTTTGCGGGTGCAAAGGTACAAACTTTTTTGCACCCACACAAATATTCCGGCAATTATTTAATAATGCCTTGTTCAATAAATATCTTTTTCAGTATCACGACAGAACGCTCCACCTGCTCTTCAGTGTGAGTAGCCATCAGTGCATAGCGCACCAGCGTGTCCTGAGGTGCACAGGCGGGAGGAATGACGGGATTGATGAAGACGCCGGCGTTGAAGGCGAGGGCCGTCACGAGGAACGTCTTTTCAGGATCGCGCACATAGAGCGGAATGATGGGGCTCTCGGTCTCGCCAATCTCGAAGCCCTCCTCGCGGAAGCGCTTCAGGGCGTAGTTGGTGACGCTCCACAACTTCTCGATGCGCTCGGGCTCCTGCTGCAGGATGTGCAGGGCCTCCATGGCGGCTGCCGTTGCGGCAGGCGTGTTGGATGCCGAGAAGATGTAGGTGCGGCAGGTGTGACGCAGATAGTTGATGGTATCCTTGTCGGAAGCGATGAATCCGCCGATGCTGGCCAGCGACTTCGAGAAGGTGCCCATGATCAGGTCCACCTCGTCGGTCAGGCCGAAATGGTCGCACACGCCACGGCCCTGACGTCCGAAGACGCCGATGCCATGAGCCTCGTCGACCATGATCGAGCAGTTGTACTTGTGCTTCAGTTCCACAATCTCGGGCAACTTGGCCAAGTCGCCCTCCATCGAGAACACGCCGTCGACCACAATCAGTTTGACGGCCTCGTAAGGCAGGTTCTTCAGCACGCGCTCGAGATCGGCCATGTCGTTGTGCTTGTAGTGCAGTTGCTTGGCGAAGGCCAGACGGCGACCGTCAACGATGCTGGCGTGGTCGCGGTCATCGCAGATGACGAAGTCGTCCTTGCTCAGCAGAGCGGGGATAACACCCTGGTTTACACTGAAGCCCGTCGAGAGGCACAGGCAGTCGTCCTTGCCAATGAACTCGGCGATCTCTTTCTCTAACTGTACATGGATGTCAAGCGTACCGTTCAGGAAACGGCTGCCAGCACAACCGGAGCCATACTTATCGAGTGCAGCCTTAGCCTTGTCAATGATGCGCTGGTCGCCCGTCAAGCCTGTATAGGCATTAGAACCAAACATCAGCACCTTGTGGCCTCCCATCTCCACTTCCGTACCTTGCTTACCAGTTATCGCGCGGAAGTAAGGATAAATCCCCTTGGCCATGAACTCCTGAGGGATGCGATACGCCTTGTATCTTTCTTGTAATTGTCCCATAACTTGTTTTATAGGTGTTTCTTTTCGTTACAGGCTGCAAAGTTACACAAAATTCCGTAAATCGGGCACATTTTTCCTAATAAATGTTTGTTTTTCGCATTTTTATCGTCGATTTCGGCGTTTTTCTATACTAATTTCGTAAATTTGCACTATGCAAACATCGAAAAGAAAGATTGTGTTCATCGTCAACCCGATCTCGGGAACGAAGTCGAAAGAAGGGCTCAGGCCACTCATCGAACAGACCATCGACCCGGCACGCTTCGAATGGCAGATAGCCCGCACGGAATACGCCGGCCATGCCTCGGTCATTGCCAGCCAGTGCGTGGCCGACGGCACCGACATCTGCGTGGCCGTAGGCGGCGACGGCACCGTGAACGAGGTGGCCCGCTCGCTGGTGCATAGCCAGACGGCCCTGGGCATCGTGCCCTGCGGCTCCGGCAACGGGCTGGCCCGCCATCTCTGTCTGCCCATGGACATGAAAGGGGCACTGGAGATCATCAACATGGGGCAGACCGACCATTTCGACTACGGCATCATCAACGACCAGCCTTTCTTCTGCACCTGCGGCATGGGCTTCGATGCGTTCGTCTCGCTGAAATTCGCCGAGTCGGGCAAGCGCGGGCTGACCACCTATGTGGAGAACGTGATGAAGGAGAGCCTCTCCTACAAGCCCGACACCTACACTGTGCAGGACGAGACAGGCCGCCACCGCTACAAAGCCTTCCTCATCGCCTGCGCCAATGCCGCCCAGTATGGCAACAATGCCTACATCGCCCCCGGTGCCTCGATGCAGGACGGACTGCTGGATGTCATCGTGATGGAGCCCTTCAACGTCATCGAGGCTCCGACCATCGCCGTCGACCTCTTTGCCAAGACGCTCGACAACAACACTCACATCAAGCGGTTTCAGGCCCGCCAGATTCACATACACCGCGAGCAGCCGGGGGCCGTGCACTATGACGGCGACCCCATCCGCATGGAACAGGAGATTGACGTAGAGATAGTGCCGCTGGGCCTGCTGGCCGTCATCAACCCCAAAGCCGTGGAAGACAACGCCCAGCCCAACAAGATGGTGGACAAGATCAGCAACGTGGTCAACAAGATTATAATATAAAATAGGTACGCGCGATATGCAGACTGCCCTCGTCATCGTCGCCCTCTCCGTGGCCTATGCCGTCTGGCGCGTCTACCGATTTCTGCAGGCATCGGCAGAAGACCCCTGTGCAGGCTGTCAGGGCTGTGCGCTGAAGGAGTTGAAACGCCAAAAAGGGGAAAATAAGCACTGCACTGAGAAAAAGTACAGGAAAAATTTGGCAAAATAAAAAATTATCACTACCTTTGCAGTCGCAAATCGCAAATCGCGAATCATAAATGATGGTGCCTTGACCTCCGGTCTAGTCACCTCGCGCTCAAAAGATCTGATGCGTGCATCGCTCTTTACTCGCTTAATCGGTGCCTTGGATGAGTGGCTTAGTCAACGGTCTGCAAAACCGTCTACAGCAGTTCGAATCTGCTAGGCACCTCCGAAGAATGAAGCCGGAATCAAGCAATTGGTTCCGGCTTCTTCTTTTCATGTATTCAACAACGATCCTTACGAAAAAAGAGGACTAACGATTAGTCCTCTTTGCTGTTTGTGGCGGAAGGTGAGGGATTCAAACCCCCGATACCCGAAAGGGGTATACCGGATTTCGAGTCCAGCGCGATCGATCACTCTGCCAACCTTCCATTTAGCGAGCGCCAACGAGTAAACTCGTTTGGCCGAGCGTGAGGAATGGTCATTACGAAGTATTAACCTTCCCTTTGCGCTTTTGCGGATGCAAAGGTAATACTATTTTTTCAACTGGCAAAATTTTCGAGGCACTTTTTTCTCGCCCTGCCTGTTTTTTCTACTTACGATAGCACTCAAACATTCTGGCGACGATATCCCGTGGCATCTTGGGCGTCAGCAGACTGGTCAGGATGACAACGGGGAAGCCGCCCAGCATGGCGATGGCACCGCAGTTGATGGGGTTGATGGGATTGCCCAGCAGCATGTTGACCACCGTGATGCCCACACCCCAGATGAAGCAGGCCCAGACGCTGGCCGTGGTGACGCCACGCCAGTAGAGACCCATCATGAACGGAGCCAGGAAGGCACCGGCCAGAGCACCCCACGAGATGCCCATGAGTTGGGCAATGAAGGTGGGCGGGTTGAGGGCGATGAGCAGTGAGATGGCGATGAAGAAGACAATGAGCACACGCATGATGACCACCTTGCGGCGTTCCACCTTCTCGGCCACCACATCGTCGATGGTGCCCTCTTCCACCTCGCCTGCCAGCGACTTCTTGTCGCGATAGATGAGGTCGAGCGTCATCGTGCTCGACGAGGTGAGCACGAGTGAGGCCAGGGTCGACATGGATGCCGAGAGCACCAGCAGCACCACGAGGGCGATGAGGATGTCGGGCAGGGTGACGAGCATGGCGGGCACGATGCTGTCGAAGGCAGTCTTGCCGTTGACCACCACGGGGTCGTAGAGACGTCCGAAACCGCCGAGGAAATAGCAGCCGCCAGCGACGATGAAGGCGAAGATGGTGCTGATGATGGTGCCGCGACGGATGGCACTCTCGTCGGTGATGCTATAGAACTTGCCCACCATCTGCGGCAGGCCCCACGTGCCCAGCGAGGTGAGGATGACCACACCCAACAATCCCCAGGGGTCGGGGCCGAACCACGAGGCAAAGCCACCGTTGACATTGGGATCGGCATCGCTGGCCTTGGCAGCCAGAGCCGTCACGGCCTCGGTGAGTCCGCCCTTGGATGCCAGTACAGCCACGATGACGGCCACAATGCCAAAGAGCATGATGATGCCCTGAATGAAGTCGTTCATGGCCGTGGCCTTGTAGCCGCCCAGGATGACATAGACTGCCGTAAGAATGGCCATGATGACCACACAGTATTCATAAGGAATGCCGAAGCCCATCTCGAAGAGGGTCGAGATGCCCTTGTAGACGCCTGCCGTATAGGGAATCAGGAAAATGAAGGCGATGATGCTGGCCGCCACGCGCAGGCCCTGACTCTGGAAGCGGGTGCCGAAGAAGTCGGGCATGGTGCGGCTCTCAATGTGCTGAGTCATCAGTTTGGTGCGCCGCCCCAGGACGAGCCATGCAAGCAGCGAGCCAATGACGGCATTGCCCACGCCAATCCACGTGCTACTGAGGCCATATTTCCATCCGAACTGTCCGGCATAGCCCACGAAGACCACTGCCGAGAAATAACTGGTGCCATAGGCAAAGGCCGTGAGCCAGGGGCCCACCGAGCGTCCGCCCAGCACAAATCCGTCGACACTGCTGGCCTGCTTGCGTGAGTAGATGCCCACGCCCACCATCACGACCAGGAAGATGATGGTCAGAAGAACTTTTATAATCATATTTCCACAATCTTCAATGTTCAATTTTCAATCTTCAATGTCCCATCAAAAAGCCACCTGCACCTGTGCCTGCAGCCAGTTGTAGTCCTGACCAATCTGGTCGCCACACATACAACGGGTGTACTGCAACTGCAGTCGGCACTTCTTGTAGAACCAGTACTGGAGGCCCAGCGTCAGGTTGGTCTGATCCCAACCGTCCACACCGGTATTGCGGTCGAAGGTCTCGCCGCTGGCCACCACGTCGAGTGCATCGACCACGGGGATGGCCACCGTCACGTAGCCGCCACGGCTGCCCACGTCGCCATCCTTGCCACCCAGCCACTCAGCGCGCAGGCTGGCCGGACGGGCGTCCTTGTACTTGGCAGGCGAATAGGCCAGCGTCTTGTATTCAGCACCCACGCTATAGCGGTTGCGGGTATAATTGTCGCCTACGGCAATCGTGGGGTTCCAGGCAGCCACGCCCACGGCGTTGCCCGTGCCCAGATAGCCAGAGCCCACGATGCGCAGCCCGTCGACGGGACGCACCTCGAGTTTGGCGATGAAGTCTTTCTGATTGTTGGCATCGCGACGGTTGATGCCCTGTCCGCTCATCAGCGCCAGTTCGTAGTGCAGATGATTCTTCAGCAGGTCACCATAGACCATCAGGCCCTGGTCGCGACCGTAGTTGACGCCGTTCAGTGGGTCAGGGCCCTCACCGGCCAGATAGAGCACGGCCTGCGAGTAGACGTCGATGAGTTCCAACTGAGTGGGCGACATGGGGTTCTCCATGGTGTAGGAGTGCTTGAACTGTCCGAAGCGGACGGTGAGCGAATTGTCACGGGTGATGCGATAGTCGGTGTAGAATTCCTGGACGACGCTTGAGAAGTCGTGCATAAAGAGGAATGACCATCGGTCGGTGATTCGGGCCTTTGCCCAGAGCAGTGTGCGTTTCAGGTTGGTGGAGTTGGTCTTCACATCGTTGGGGTCCTGATAGGCCCATCCCGCCTGTGCATAACCATTGAACTGGATTCGGCCGGTGAAGTCTTTCAGCCATTCATTACTCGACGATTCCTGCTGTGCTTGCCCCATGGCGGCACTGCTACTAAACGCGGCCATCATGACAGCCAGCGTTGCAATCCTAAATGTTCTTTTCATTTCTTCATGTTTTGGAAATAATTCTGTTTAGTGCTTGCGGGTGCAAAATTACACAAATATTTCCAAAAAGCCATCAAAAAGAAAGAGAAATATTCAGGAGAAACTCAATTTGTCAAGTTTAGCCTTCAGTCGGCTGACTTCCGACTGGCGGATGGCGAGTTTTATCTGGCAAGTGTTGTCGTAGGTCTGCGAGACGATGCGCGGCTGCATCTCCTTGACGATGCGCATCACGTCGTTCATCATCACATAGGGGAAGTCGTAGGTGACCACCTCCTCCACCTGTCGCGTTTCCACCTGGGCATGGGCGATGGCGTCGGCAGCAGCCTCGCGATAGGCCACGATGAGTCCGCTGGTGCCCAGGTTGACACCACCATAGTAGCGCACCACCACAATCAGGATGTCGGTCAGTTCGTTGGAGTTGATCTGCCCCAGGATGGGCTTGCCCGCCGTCGACGAGGGCTCGCCGTCATCGTTGGCGCGGAAGTCCTCCCTACCCGCCCCCAGCATATAGGCATAGCAGACGTGGCGGGCATCATAATACTTCTTGCGATAACCGGCCAAGAGTTCCTTCACCTCGTCGATGGTCTCAACGTGGTGGGCAAAAGCGAGGAACTTGCTCCGCTTCTCGGAATAGAATCCCTCGCTTGTTGTCGCTATGGTCTTGTATTCGTCGGTCATGTTTCTGCCGGAGGTTCTGGATAATCCAGAAATACCGGAATATTGTTATACCAGTTTATGAATCACCAGGCCTGAGCGCAATTTCGGCTCAAACCACGTGGCCTTCGGGGGCATGATCTTGCCGCTGTCGGCTATGTCCATGATCTGCTGCATGGAGACGGGATAGAGGGCCAGTGCAGCGCGCATCTCGCCACTATCTACACGACGCTTCAGTTCACCCAGACCGCGCAGACCGCCCACAAAGTCGATGCGCTTCGATGAGCGCAGGTCGCCAATGTTGAGAATCTCGTCGAGGATGAGTCTGCTGGAGATGTCTACATCGAGCACGCCGATGGGGTCGTTGTTGTCGTAGGTTCCCTCCTTGGCACGCAGGCAGTACCAGTGCTGGTCGAGATAGAGCGAGAACTCGTGGAGTTGCTGGGGCTTGTAGATCTCCGTACCCTTGTCCTCCACCGTGAAGTTCTTCTTCAGGGCATCGAGGAACTGCTCAGAGGTCAGTCCGTTGAGGTCTTTCACCACGCGGTTGTAGTCGAGAATGGTCAGTTGGCTGGCCTGAAAGCACACGGCCATGAAGTAGTTGTACTCTTCCTTGCCCGTGTGGTTGGGGTTCTGCCGTTGCTTCTCGGCACCCACCAGGGCGGCAGCAGCCGAACGGTGATGGCCGTCGGCAATGTAGAGCGACGGCATCTTGCTGAACTCCTCGGTGACGGTCTGCTCGTCGGCAGCATTGTCAATCACCCAGAACTGGTGGCGGAAGCCGTCGATGGGGGCGATGAAGTCGTACTCTGGCTCGGTCTGGGCGTAGCGCATGATCAGTTGGTCGAGCACCTTATTGTCAGGATAGGCAAAGAAGACGGGCTCGATGTTGGCGTTGTTCACACGCACATGCTTCATGCGGTCTTCCTCCTTGTCGCGACGGGTCAACTCATGCTTCTTGATGCGGCCCTGCATGTAGTCGTCCACATAGGCCCCCACCACCAGACCATACTGCGTCTTGCCGTTCATAGTCTGCGCATATATATAATAATGTTCGCGCGAGTCCTGCACCAGCCAGCCCTTGTCCTGGAACTTCTGGAAGTTCTCGGCAGCCTTCTCGTAGACGCGAGGATCGTATTCGCTGGTGCCCACGGGGAAGTCGATCTCGGGCTTGATGATATGGTACAGGCTCTTCTCGTTGTCGCCGGCCTCGGCGCGAGCCTCCTCACTGTCGAGCACATCGTAGGGACGGCTCTCCACCTGCTCCACCAACTCTTTCGGTGGGCGTATTCCCTTGAATGGTTTTACGATTGCCATGTTGTTTTTATTGAAGATTGAAAATTGAAGATTGAAGATTAAAGGTTGGCCTTTATCTTCTCTATCATCTCTGCGTATTCGGCGTCGGTGAGGTACACCTTGCCGGGATTCATCTGGAACGTGCCGCCATAGTCGGGGCCGTCAACATACTTGGGGGCGAGATGGAAGTGCAGGTGCGACAGTTTGTCGCTGTAGGCACCATAGTTGATCTTCTCGGGATTGAAAGCCTTCTGCATGGCGCGGGTCACCTGAGCCACGTCGGCCATGAAGGCGTTGCGGTCTTCATCGCTCAGTTCGTTCAGGTCGTTCACATGGTCTTTGTAGGCCACGAGGCAGCGGCCGCGATAGGTCTGCTCCTTGAACAGGAAGGCACGCGAAACGCGCAGTTGTGCGAACTCGATCATCAGATCGTGCAGCGTCTGGTTATTCGTGCAATAGAGGCACTGTTTGGGATCACTTTGCATAGTTTGATTGTTTTTTATAGTTATTGGTTATACATTCAGGCTCAGTACGAAGCGCGTGCCCTTGGTATAGGCATCGTCAATCTCCAGGTCGCCGTTCATCTTCAGGGCCATCTGCTTGCAGATGGGCAGTCCCAGGCCGTCGCCCTGACTGAGGTCCTTGATCTCGAGGAAAGCCTTGAAGACGTCCTCGCGCTTCTCCTCGGGAATGCCGCAACCCGTGTCTGACACCAGGAACTGCACCTTGTGCGCACTGCGCTTCTTGAAGTCCAGGCTGATCTTTCCGCCCTCGGGCGTATATTCCACGGCGTTGTTCAGCAGATGGAGCAGGATGTGGGAGACATAGGGCTTGTTGATCTTGGCACTCATCTTCGGCGCACTCACCTCCAGCGAGACATCGCCCTTCACCTTTTCACGCACCTGTTCCATCAGTCCCTCGCAGAACTGCGAGATCTGCGTATCCTCCAGTTCGACCTCCTCCTCCGAACTCTCCAGTGCAGAGAGGGTCTGGATGTGCTCTGAGAAATCGCGCAAGGCCTTCACCTCAGGAATGCCGGCATCCAGTTTCTGGAGCGTGGGGCTCAACTGTGCAGAGATATTGCTGATGAACTTAGCCTTCAGGGCGTTGTTCTCGTTGGCCTGACTGATGGTCTTCTTCTGCTTGCGGGTCAGATGCATGTAGCGCATCAGCACAAGACCGCCGAAGACCAGCACTGCAGCCAGTGCTATGGCCAGAATGCTCAGTCCGACAATCATCACCTGACGGGCCGTCAGCGAACTGTCCTTCTCAGCAATGGCAGTCTCGTTGGCAGCGATATGCTGCTTCAGTGAGTCAATCTCCTCGGCCACCTTGAGCGCGTTGACTGAGTCCTTCCAGACGATATAACTGCTGTACGACTGTGCCACCATATTGGCATTGCCGCTCTTGCGGCCATTGGCTATCAGCGTCTGATAGACCTCGTCCACCTTGTCATACTCCTTCGAGGCCGTCAGTTTGTCGGCCATCTCCTTGAAGACGGCATTGCCTTGTGCATTCTGACCGAAGGTGTAGTAGTAGATGGCCTTGTTGTAGAGCAGGTCATTCCGCAGCGCCTCGTCGTCGGCGATGTTGACCTGGCGCTCCATGATGTTGAGTTGGTCCAACACGCTGGCACTACGCCTCATCTTCATGTACATCTGCATGCGCTCCTTGGTAGTCAGGTAGTGCAGTGCATCGGCAGGACAACCCAGGTTCTGCTTCTGGGCCTCTATGTTCTGGTCGATGCGGCGCAACAGATCGAAAGCCTCCTGATAGAGGTTCTCACGGTAGTAGAGCGCGGTGGCCTTGGCACCACACTCAACGCCCTGCTTCCACTGGCTTTTGTTGAAGTAGTCTTCGTAGGCACGGATATAGAGCGAACGGGCATTAATGAACTTGCCGTCGTTCATTTCTTGTTCAGCCCGCTGCTGAAGGTCGTTCTTCTGTCCCTCCTGCGCACGAACAAGCGCACTGCAGCACAGCAGACCGACAAGCAAAAACAATACTTTTCTGTTCATAACCTGATAATAGGTATTCTTTACTGATAAAATCCCGATGCCACCATGAGCCGCACCGGGATTGTTCACTATAGGGGGAAAAACTTACTTGTTCACCTGGAACTTTGTGTCGCCATCCTTGAAGAAGGCGTTGATCTGACGGGCGGCAGCAATACCGGCATTGGTGTTAGCCTCGGCGGTCTGGGCGCCCATCTTCTTCGGGGTCGAGAAATAGCGGCCCTCGAACTTCTGGAAGTCGGCGTTCTGGTCGGGCATGATGTCGGTCACGAACTTCAGGTCCTGACGCTCCTCCATCAACTTGAGCAACTCCGGCTCGTTGATCACCTCCTTGCGGGCGGTGTTTACCAGGATGCCACCCTTCTTCATCTTGCCCACCAGTGCATAGTTGATGCTCTGCTTGGTCTCAGGTGTAGCGGGGATGTGGAGCGACACCACGTCGCACTGCTCGAACAGGGCGTCCTGGTTGGCCACGGCCTTCACACCGGCCTTCTCGATCACCTCTGCAGGGCAGAAAGCGTCGTAGGCATAGACCTCCATGCCGAAGCCCTTGGCGATGCGAGCCACATTGCGGCCCACGTTACCGAAGGCGAGGATGCCCAGTTTCTTGCCCATCAACTCGGTGCCGGCCTTGCCATTGTAGAACTGGCGGACGGCGAAGACGAGCAGACCGAAGACGAGTTCGGCCACTGCGTTGGCGTTCTGTCCGGGCGTGTTCTCTGCCACCACGTTGTGAGCGGTAGCGGCAGCCAGGTCGATGTTGTCGTAACCGGCACCGGCACGCACCACAATCTTCAACTGCTTGGCTGCGTCGAGCACCTCGGCATCGACCTTATCCGAACGAATGATCAGTGCGTCGGCGTCCTTCACGGCGTCCAGCAGTTGCTGCTTCTCTGTGTATTTCTCGAGCAGTGCCAGTTCGTTGCCTGCTCCCTCTATCTCTTTGCGGATGCCCTCCACAGCGGCTGCTGCGAACGGCTTCTCAGTTGCTACTAAAACTTTCATTTCTATAATATGAATTAATGTTTAGCCTCGAACTCTTTCATGCAAGCCACGAGAGCGTTGACACCCTCGATGGTCTGGGCGTTGTAGCAGGAAGCGCGGAAACCGCCTACCGAGCGGTGACCCTTCACGCCGACCATGCCCTTCGATACGGCAAAGTCGAGGAAGTCCTTCTCCAGTTCCTTGTACTCGTCGGCCATGACGAAGCAGATGTTCATCAGCGAGCGATCCTCCTCCTTGGCGGTGCCCACGAACATCTTGTTGCGGTCAATCTCGCCATAGACGATCTCAGCACGCTGCTTGGCCAGTTTGTCCATAGCCTCTACGCCGCCCTGCTTCTTGATCCAGCGCAGGTTCTCCAGGGCGCAGTAGATGGGCACCACGGGAGGTGTGTTGAACATCGAGCCCTTGTCCACGTGGGTGCGATAGTCGAGCATCGTGGGAATCTCGCGCGGAGCCTTGCCCAGAGCGTCGTCCTTCACGATGACGATGGTCACGCCAGCCATAGCCAGGTTCTTCTGGGCACCGGCATAGATGGCATCATACTTGGCCACGTCGACGGGACGGCTGAAGATGTCAGACGACATATCGGCAATCAGGCGCACAGGCACATCGAGGTCCTTGCGGATCTCCGTACCATATATAGTATTATTAGAGGTGATGTGCAGATAGTCAGCGTCTGCAGGCACCGTCCAGTCCTTGGGGATGAAGGTATAGTTGGCATCGGCACTCGAAGCCACCTCAACCACTTCGCCGAAGAGTTTGGCCTCCTTCATGGCCTTCTTGGCCCACACGCCGGTGTTCAGGTAGGCAGCCTTCTTGATCAGGAAGTTGTAGGGAATCATGCAGAACTCGAGCGATGCGCCGCCGCCGAGGAAGATGACTGAGTAGCCCTCGGGGATGCTGAGCAACTCCTTGACCAGAGCCACAGCCTCGTCGACCACGGGCTGGAAGTCCTTTGCACGATGGCTGATCTCCATCAGAGAGAGACCAGAACCATTGAAGTCTAAACACTGTTTGGCAGTAGCCTCGATGACCTCGCGGGGCAACATGGAGGGGCCTGCATTAAAGTTGTACTTCTTCATAAATTTTGAATGTTTATTGAATGATTAATTGCTTCTTGTTTTTGACGGTGCGAAATTACACTTTTTATTTGAATTGGGCAAATATTTTGGCATAAATTAAATGAAAATGCGCATTTACTTATCAAAATGCTTTGTCAGTATCATAGTTTTTTCGTACCTTTGCCATCTCAAACAAGCAGAATCATGATCTACGACATACTCAAGCGCTACTACGGCTACGACTCGTTCCGGCCCCATCAGGAAGACATCATCCTCCACGTGATGAGCGGCCACGACGCTCTGGTGCTCATGCCCACCGGCGGCGGCAAGAGCCTGTGCTACCAGATTCCCGCCCTGGCCATGCCGGGCACATGTATAGTGGTGTCGCCACTCATCAGCCTGATGAAGGACCAGGTGGAGACGCTCAAGGCCAACGGCATCGAGGCAGAGGCCCTCAACTCCAACAACGACATGACGGCCGACACTATCATCCGCCGCAAGTGTGCTGCGGGCCTACTGAAGTTGCTCTACATCTCGCCCGAGAAGTTGCTGGCCGAGATGGACTTCCTGCTGAAGTCCATACGCATCTCGCTTTTCGCCATCGACGAGGCCCACTGCATCAGCCAGTGGGGCCACGACTTCCGTCCGGAGTACACCCAACTGGGCTTGCTCCGACAGCGCTTCCCCGACGTGCCCATCATGGCCCTGACGGCAACGGCCGACAAACTGACCCGTCGCGACATTCTGAAGCAGATGAACATCGAGGGCTGCCGCGAGTTCGTCAGCAGTTTCGACCGTCCGAATTTAAGTCTCTCTGTCAAAAGAGGTTACAAGGCGAAAGAGAAGTTTTCGTTTATTCTCAATTTCATCAAGGCCCGTCCGCTGGATGCAGGCATCATCTATTGCCTGAGCCGCAAGTCTACGGAGAAGGTGGCCGAGGATCTGAGGCGTGCCGGCATCAAGGCCCTCCCCTATCATGCCGCCCTCTCACCCACAGAACGCAGCCAGACGCAGGAGCAGTTCAAGAACGACGAGGTGATGGTCATCTGTGCCACCGTGGCCTTCGGCATGGGCATCGACAAGAGCAACGTGAGGTGGGTCATCCACTACAATCTGCCCAAGAGCATCGAGAGTTTCTATCAGGAGATCGGTCGTGCAGGCCGCGACGGGGCGCCTGCTGACACGGTGCTGTTCTACTCGCTGGCCGACATCATCCAACTGGAGGAGTTTGCCCGCCAGAGCGGCCAGCAGGACATCAACCGCGACAAACTGCGCCGTATGCAGGAGTATGCCGAGTCGAGCGTCTGCCGTCGCCGCATCCTGCTCAACTACTTTGGCGAGCAGAGCGACCACGACTGCGGCAACTGCGACGTCTGCCAGAATCCGCCCCGCCGCTTCGACGGCACACGCCTCTGCCAGATGGCCCTCAGCGCCATCCGCCGCACCGACGAGCAGATACGCATCTCCACCGCCATCGAGATCGTCAAGGGCATGGCCTCGCCGGAAGTCAAGCGCAAAGGCTACAACACGCTCAAGACCTTCGGCGTAGGCCGCGACACACCGCTCAACGACTGGCAGGACTACCTGCTGCAAATGCTACAGATGGGCCTCATCGAGATTGCCTACGACGAGGGGCAGCACGCCAAGATCACCCCATCGGGCGAGGACATCCTCTTCGGCCGCAAAACGATCGAACTGAGTGTCATAGACCGCAGCGTGAAGGAGCAGCCCAAGCGGCAGAAGCCCAAACTGCAACTGCAGATACCCAGCATCACCATCCCCGGTCTGCCGCCCACCTCCGGCACCGAAGACCCGCGCCTGTTCGAGGCCCTGCGCCAGTTGCGCCTGCAGTGTGCCGAGGAGGAGAAGATGCCGCCCTACATCGTCTTCAGCGACAAGACGCTCCACGCTCTGGCCACCATCAAGCCCACCACCATCGAGCAGTTCGGCCACGTCTCAGGCATCGGCGAGTTCAAGCGCCAGAAGTACGGCCAACGCTTCATCAGCCTCATTCAGAAATTCGTATGACAAAAGTTTTGGAATTAAAAGAATAATGATTACCTTTGCAGTCGCAAAAGTAAACCAATAGCAATGAACGACATCAAACGCATCGTACTGACCGGCGGCCCCTGCGCTGGCAAGACCACCGCCCTGGTACGCATCATCGAGCACTTCTCGAGCCTCGGCTTCAAAGTGTTCACCATTCCTGAGGTGCCGACGCTCTTCACGCAGGCCGGCATGAACTACCTGACCAAGAACAAGGGATTCTTTTACGAGGGCGAGAAGGCCACGCTGGAGATCCAACTGGCCCTGGAGGACAAGTTTATGCGCATGGCACAGGAGTGCGTGAAGCCCAGCATCATCGTCTGCGACCGCGGGGCGATGGACATCTCGGCCTACATGGAGCCTGAGGTGTGGGAGCAGATCACGAGGGCCGTGGGCACCTCGACGCCTGAGTTGCGCGACCGCTACGATGCCGTGCTCCACCTGGTGTCGGCTGCCGATGGTGCCGAGCAGTACTACACGACGGCCAACAACGCCCAGCGCTATGAGCAGATGAACGAGGAGGGACTGCGCATAGCCCGCGGACTGGACAAGAAGGTGATTCATGCCTGGACGGGCCATCCCCACCTGCGCGTCATCAACAACCACGATGACTTCGACTGCAAGATGCGGCGCGTCATCAAGGAGATCAGCAACGTGCTCGGCCTGCCACAGCCCATCGTCAAGGAGCGCAAGTATATCGTCGAACTGACCGGCACGCTGCCCGAGGACAGCATCGAGAGCGACATTACGCAGACCTACCTGCAGGGCGAGCCCGATGCCGAAATCCGCCTGCGCAAGCGCAGTTGGGGCCGCAAGTTCGTCTATGTGCACACCACGAAGAAGAAGACCTCGGAGAACGAGGAACTGGTCACCGAGCGCCAGATTAACCTGAGCCTCTACGAGATGATGCTCGGACTGGCCGACCCGGGCCGCCAGACTATCCACAAGCGTCGCAACAGTTTCATCTGGAAGGGCCAGTACTTCGAGGTAGACACCTATCTGGACCAGTTGCAGGGCCTCGTCATCCTCGAGACCAAGGGCATCGCCGAGGGCGAACCGGTCAAGTTTCCGCCCTTCTTGCGGGTCATCAAAGACGTGACCGGCGACGAGGCGTACTACAACTACAACCTGGCTGCAAAAAATAATTCATAATTCTTAATTCTTAATTCATAATTATTTTGTACCTTTGCAGCCGCAAAAGTAAAAAGGTAAAAAAGTAAAAAGGTAAAAAAGATATAGAATGATACTCGAGAAAATCAATGCACTCCTTCAGCAGGTGGACACGCTGAAGGCAAAAAATGCCGAAGAGGTAGAGCAGTTGCGACTGAAATACCTGAGCAAGAAGGGCGAGGTCACTGAACTGATGAATGACTTCCGCTCGGTGCCTGCCGAACAGAAGAAAGAGGTGGGCATGAAGATTAACCAACTGAAGCAGCGCATCACCGACCGCATCAACGAACTGCGCGAGGCCTGTCAGACACAGGAGTCTGGCGACGAGGCCATCGACCTGACCCGCACGCCCTACCCCATCCAACTGGGCACGCGCCATCCGCTGACCATCGTCACCAACGAGATTATCGACATCTTCAGCCGCATGGGCTTCGTGCTGGCCGATGGTCCTGAGGTGGAGGACGACCTGCATGTGTTCACCAAGATGAACTTTGCCGCCGACCACCCCGCCCGCGATATGCAGGACACGTTCTTCGTGAGCCAGCATCCCAACGACGTGACCAAGAACATCCTGCTGCGCTCCCACACCAGCAGCGTCCAGGCCCGCGTGATGGAGCAGATGCATACCGAGGACGGCAAGTTGACAGCCCCCATCCGCGTCATCTGCCCGGGCCGTGTCTATCGCAACGAGGCCATCACGGCCCGCGCCCACTGCTTCTTCCACCAGGTGGAGGGTCTCTATATCGACCGCAACGTGTCGTTCACCGACCTGAAGCAGGTGCTCCTGTCGTTTGCCCGCGAGATGTTCGGCGCCGACACGAAGATTCGCCTGCGTCCCTCCTACTTCCCCTTCACCGAGCCCTCGGCCGAGATGGACATCTCGTGCTTCATCTGTGGCGGCGAGGGTTGCGGCTTCTGCAAGCACACCGGCTGGGTGGAGATCCTGGGCTGCGGCATGGTGGACCCCAACGTGCTGGAGCAGTGCGGCATCGACTCGAAGATTTATAGCGGCTATGCCTTTGGCATGGGCGTGGAGCGCATCACCAACCTGAAGTACCGCGTCTCCGACCTTCGTATGTTCTCTGAGAACGACACCCGCTTCCTCGAGGAATTCCAAGCCGCCGACTGAAGAAGACTCTCCCCCACCCCCTCCCTGTGAGGGAGGGGAGCAGATAGACCATAGGTTGATGAGTACCCCAGACAGAAAGACTATTTACTCCCCTCCCTCACAGGGAGGGGCTGGGGAAGAGTCTTTATGGAACGCCAACTACATAAAGGTGATGGCAGCGAACTTCTCGCTGTTCTTCGCCTTTTATGTTTTGACACCCCTCCTGCCGCTCTACCTCAGCGAAGAGTTCGGTGCGACCAAGGATGTCATCGGACTGGTGCTGTCGGGCTACACCATCACCGCCCTCATCCTGCGCCCCTTCAGCGGCTATGTGGTCGACACCTTTCCACGCAAGCAGGTGCTCTTGATCTGCTTCACGGCCTTCGCCATCTTCTTCGCCGGCTATCTGGCCGCCTCCACGCTGCTGCTCTTCACCATCGTCAGGACGCTGCACGGTGGGCCCTTCGGTGCACTGACGGTGGCCAACTCGACCGTAGCCATCGACGTGCTGCCCTCCTCGCGACGCAACGAAGGCATCGGCTACTACGGGCTGAGCAACAATCTGGCAATGGCCATCGCCCCCACCATCGGCATCTTCATCTACCACCACACCCATAGTTTCTCGCTGCTCTTCTGGCTGGCACTCATCGTGGCCACCGCCGGCCTCATCGTCGACGCAACCGTCAAGACGGGGAATGAAGAATTGAGAAAATCTTCACTTATCACTATTCACTCATCACTCTCTCTCGACCGTTTCTTCCTCCTGCGCGGCTGGCTGCTGGGTGTCAACATGGTGGCGTTTGGGTTCTGCTTCGGCGTGCTGAGCAACTATCTGGCCATCTACAGCAAAGAGGCCATGGGCATCACCGGCGGCACGGGCACCTACTTCCTGCTCTGCTCCGTGGGCCTCATCCTCTCCCGTCTACAGGGCGGCAAGGCCCTGCGCGAGGGTCGCCTGACCTTCAATGCCGGTTCCGGCATGCTCATCTCCCTGGTCGGCTACACCTTATTTATATTAATGCCAACTTTAGGCAGCAGTAAATTTTTCACTTTTCACTCATCACTCTTCACTTCTTTCGGCTACTACGGCTCTGCCCTGCTCATCGGCCTGGGCAACGGCCACATGTGGCCCGCCTTCCAGAACATGATGATCAACATGGCCCACCACAACGAGCGAGGCACGGCCAACAGCACCATACTTGTCTCGTGGGATGTCGGCATGGGACTGGGCATACTGATAGGCGGCATCGTAGCCGAACACTTCGGCTACGACACCGCCTTCTGGACGGTCGCCTTTGTCAACGCCCTGGGCGTCGCGCTCTTTTTCCTCCGCACCCGCCAGTTCTTCCTGGCCGGCAGGCAGAGGTAGATGTTAGTGCTCCAGTGGGGCCGTCTTCAGTTTCTCCAGCGCGCGGCACAACTGGTCCGGGCACGAAGTGTTCTTCGCCCCGCAGCGCACGCCGTCTATCTTCTTGATCACATCGTCAATCTTCTGTCCGCGCACCAGTTGGCTGATGCCCTGCAGGTTGCCGTTGCATCCACCCAGGAAAAACACCTGCTGGATGACATCATTCTCGTCGGCCGTCACGTCGATCAACTTCGAGCACGTGCCCACTGTCTCATACTGAATATGCTTTGTTGCCATAAGTCTAATATTATCCGCTGCAAAGGTAGTGCTTTTCTGTGATACTGCCAAAAGAAATAAGCAAAGAAAATTGTTTTTTCGCTCAATTTGCACTATCAGTAGAAGCGCACCGCTTGAAACATACAAATGCTTCACCACAAAACCACTTACAGAACCATAAGAAAAGTGCGAACCACGGTGATTCCTCTTTTATGCATTTTGTGGTTCTGCGTCAATTTGGGTGGTAAAAATATGTTAATCATGGAAAGACGCAGCGAGCCAGAAAGTCCGTAAACAGGGCATATGCCGCGTTACAGCGGCATCTGAGCAGCACGTATATGCTAACCAAAACAAGGTGCACTAACTGCACTAACTGCACTTGATCGTGAGTTAGGAGTTGTCGCCTTCGCCGATTTGGGATTTGGCATTTAGTATTGTCTTTTGCAGATTCAGGCTACTGCGTTTTACAAAACGATATATCGTGCCTTGATTTGTCAATTCCTTGTCACGTTTCTGGCAGCGATGCAGGTTATCCTGATAACTCCCAGAGATATTTTTCTATCTATGGGAGATATTTTCATAACTAGCAGAGATATTTTCATAACTCGGTACCCTATTTAGGTGCAGTAGGTGCAGTAAGTGCACCTTGTTTTGGTTAGTTTCTGGCAAGCAGTCAATGGGCCGCGCCCGCGTGATATCCCCTGTACATCGGCTTTTCGATGTTTTCCGTGCCATCCTTATTAACATATTTTTACCACTCAAATTGACGCAGAACCGAAAAGAGCCTCCATTCGACATGAATTTCAGCCCATTTCCGCCGTGGTGACGGAGTACGCGGACCTGCAGCCATAAGACAAACATCCACACAGAGGGAAAGACCTGCTGTGTGGATGTTTGTTTTGGTTTATCAGTACCTTAGAAGAGCACCTTGCGCGACTGCACACGGCCGTCGCTGGTGTAGATGCGCATCAGGTAGAGACCCTTGGCGGGAGCGGAGATGCGCTCGCCGGAGAGGGTGTAGTACTCGGTGCGGAGGGTGCCGCCAATGGTGACGGTCTCTACGCCGGTATCATCACCACCGGTATGATACTCCAACACGATGACGACGCTCTGCTGCTCGCCGGCATTAGTGAAGGTCAGTTCGCGCTGCACATTGTTGAGCGCAAACTCGGCCTTGTTGGGGGAAGAGGCCGTGCGGGTCAGGTCGAGGATCTGTCCGTCGCTCTCCGTATAGGCCTGTCCGGCCACCTCCTTCCAGTAACTGGTGCGGTCACTGGAGTTGCTGGCAGCGACACTCCAGAAGATAATCTTCGTCAACTTGTAGCCGTCGGGAATCATGATGCTGTTCTGCGCACCATTCGACAGTTTGATGCCCGTGCGCTGCACGCCGTCGAAGTCGTAGGTCATCTTGCTGCCGGCACTGTAGTACTTATCGGTCACGGTGGTGTAGTGCATCGAGAAGCCGATGTTGTTGGAGGGACTCTCCTCGTTGCCCACCAGTTCGGTGCACTTGTCATTACCGCCGGTGCGGGTGCAGTTGCCCCAGGCTATGCAGACCTTCTTGGTCTCGCTCTGCGGCTCGGGCTCGGGTTGAGGGTCATCGGGTTTCTCCTGTCCGCCCACCACGCGCAGGATGCCCTTGGTGTAGAGGTCGCTGGTGTCCCAGGTCTGGCCCTCGCCGGGCGTCTCGGGCAGTATCTTGGCAAAGGTGCCACTGGTGACGGTGCCCGTGAAGGCCTGTATCTCGTCGCCATTGTAGTGGGTAGCCTCCTGTGCAGCCTCGTTGAGACTCAGCACGGCAGCAGTGCCCAGCCGCAGTCCGCCGCCAAACGTCAGGCCGGCGTCGGTGGCCAGCGTGTCGCCCACCTGCAGCGTGCCGTTGAGCGTGACGGCACCGGCCAGCGAGCCCCGTCCGGCCAGCGTGGCAGCAGCGGCCACGGTGATGGCACCGGTGCCCGTGTGCTTGCCGTTGACAATGAGCGTTCCGGCGTTGACCTTCGTTGTGCCGGCATAGACATTAGCGCCCGTCAAGCGCCAATCGCCAGTGCCCTCCTTCACGATGTTGGTAGTGCCTGGATGGCTGCCGGCCTGGTCGTTATTGTTGATGACGCCATTGAAGGTCTCATCGGTATTGGCTCCGCCTACGACCCATGTGCCGCTACCCTTAGCCTTTACATTGAAGCCGGCCAGGATGGAACCGGCCTCGCCCGACAGTCCGCCAAGATAGTAGGTAGACTCGTTCTTGGCACCATTGATGGCAGCACCACTCTTCAGATAGATAGTGGCATTGCGGATGCCCACATTGTTGCGGATGGCAAACTGGCGGTTGGTGCCGTTGTTGCCGAAGGGCTTGATGACGAGGTGGCCAGTGAAGCCGTCCCAGTTGCCCTCGATGTATTCGCGCAGGTAGGTGACACCCCACTCCAGAGTGCCAGTACCAGTGACGGTACACTTATTGGTGTTCCACAGGTCGAAGTAGGTAGACGAGGTGGTGCCTGCCACGGCCTCGATGGGGAAACTATAGGTGACGTTGGCTTCGTTTTTGCCCACAGCCGAGAATGCTCCGCCTTGCAGCACGAGTTTCGATGCCTTGCCGATGCCATGATCAGAGATGTCCTTCGAAGCCAGTTTCACCTCGCCGCCCTTGAGCACGAGGTTACCGTCGAAGTTGAAGAAACTGGTGGAGTTGACCACCAACTGGCCCTGGCCGTCGATGGTCAGGTCGCCCTGACCCTCCAGCGAGCCGCTCATGGTGACTACGGTGCCGCTGCGGGCGATGTTCAGTTCGGTGTCGTTGTAGAGTCGGGCCGAGCGGTTGGTAGAGGTCGTGGCACCCGTGTACTTATAGACGCCGCCATCCATCACCCAGTTTTGGGCGAACTCCTGGCTCTTGCCCAGTCCGCTGGCCACGTCGCCATTCTTCAGGCTGGAGAACTCGTAGACGCCACGGTGCAGCACGGTGGCTCCCGTATACTGCTGATCGGAGGCCACGACGAGCGTGCCCTGTCCGGTCTTGTTGAGCGAGGCCGTGCCGCTGATGTAGCCCGTGCCGTCGATGGTCACGTTGGCATCGCTGCGCACCACCACGGCCGTGTAGTCCTTGGCCTCGGTGAGGGTGTAGGTCTCGTCGGTCGTAGGAGCAATCAGCCATTCGCCGGCACCCTCGCCCGTGAAGGTCTCTGCATCGATGATGTCCACCTGCTCGGGGCGCGTCTTGACGGTGAGTTCCGCGGTGTAGTCCGACCGCTGTTCGCCCTGGTAGGCGCAGACGCGGACGATATAAGAGGTGGCGGGCGTCAGTGCATCGTCGGCATAGGCGAACGTGCTGACGTTGGCAGCCGTCCGGCCTATCTCCACGAAGTCGGCGCCCTGCTTCATCTCCACGATGAAGCCATCCTCGTTGTCGGTGAAGTCCGACCACTCGAGCGTGATGCTCTTGGTGGTAGAGGCCGTCATGGTGAGCAGCATGGGAGCGCGCAGGAAGAACTGGCGGTCGCTCTTGGTGATGGCGTTGAAGTAGTTCTCGATGTTGGCATAGCCATTGGCGGCCAGCGTCATGGCGTCGTTCTTGGTCTTGTCGGTGCCGTTGGCCTCCTCCCAGTCGTCGGGCATGCCGTCGCCGTCGGTGTCCTGAGGCTTGGTACCCTTGAACACGGTCCAAGTGTCGGGGGTGCCGTAGGGCAGATCCTTCTCACTGGTGATGAGGTTGCCCTTCTTGCCGAACGACAGCACCTCGTTGACCATATAGGCGTCGGTCAGGTCGCGGTAAGGCAGCGAGGCGCCCACCTCGGGCAGCAGTTTCTCCACCAGGTCTTTGCCCGACCAGGTCTCCAGTTCGGGATAGTCGTAGGGCGTGCTCTGACGGTCGCCGCCGCCGTCGCCCGTGAAGAGTTCGGGATTGAAGATGCCGTCCTTGTTGCGGTCCTGCCAGTTGTCGGCACCGTAGAAGTGGAAATTGCTGTTGCCACCCGAAAAGCCGTTGGCCGACGCGCCGGTGGAATTGCCATTGATGAAGAGGTTGCCCACGGCATTGCCATAGGAGTCGCCGCTGGACTCGCCGCCCATCTCGTAGGCATAGGCACTCCAGTTGTAGACGAGATTGTTCACATACTGGTGCTTGCCCTTCACCTTGAAGTTGCGAGTCTTGTTGTCGCAGAGCAGCACGCGATACATGGTGATGTTGTCGGCCTGGATCAGACCGCCGGCCGAGTGCTGCATCAGGCCCTGGCCCACGATGCTGTTCTGTATGGTCACGTCGTGGGGAGCCGTGCCCTTGTTGTCCCAGTTGATGGAGAAGTTCTCATCCTGTCCCCATGCAAACGAGCAGTGGTCGAAGATGATGTTGCCGCCATTGGCCAGGCCGGCACAGTCGGCATCCTTCGTGCCTACCGAGCCCATGCGGAAACGCA
Source organism: Prevotella sp. (assembly GCA_017483805.1). Classification (GTDB taxonomy): domain Bacteria; phylum Bacteroidota; class Bacteroidia; order Bacteroidales; family Bacteroidaceae; genus Prevotella. Next base: position 454 of record JAFUUL010000060.1, on the reverse strand, counting down.
TGTAGCGCATGATAACATTGGTGGCACCCGAGCACGACATACCGTCGCCATAGACGGTGATGCCCTCGCCGGGAGCCGTCTGTCCGGCAATGGTGAGGTTGCTCTTGAACACCAGGCGCGAGTTGATGCGGATGACGCCGCTCACGTCGAACACGATGATGCGGTTAGGCTGGCTGATGGCATCGCGCAGCGAGCCGGTGCCCGAGTCATTCAGGTTGGTCACGTGGTAGACCGACCCCGTGCGACCACCCGTGGCGTAGCGGCCGAAGCCCTGTGCACCGGGGAATGCCAGTTGCTGGGCAGAGGAAGTGATGAGTGATAAGTGATAAGTGTCAGTAGAAGTAGTCTCAGCAGTCTTTTCATAATTGTCTTGGATTTATTGTTTTACACGTTGATATCAACATATTAATTATCTCATCACAATCAGAAATCAAAGATTCTGATGCTGATGAAT
>JAFUUL010000059.1 GCA_017483805.1 Prevotella sp. | reverse complement strand
CGCTGCTCTATCTGGCACACCTCGGCCAGACGGTCGGGGAAGTCGCGCATGTCGCCGCCCTGGCCGATGAGTTGCTCGATGGTGCCCTGCCACAGGCGGACGTTCAGGATGTTGAACAATCGGCCTACGTTCTTGTCGCCAGCGTCGTGCATGCGGGTCTTGATGCACTCGGTCAACTGGCCTATGTCGTCGATGCTCAATTCGCGCAATCCTTCATCCGTGTGCATCGTGGCGCGGTAAATCATCAGGAAGTTCTCGTCCTGTCGGCAGCCGTAGTCGTAGTCCTTCTGTATGGCCTTGCCGCCGGGCAGCCAGCCGCATATCTCGCCATAGACGGTCAGGCCCCGGTCGAGGTAGGGGTAGATGATGTTGCCGTACTCCGACCAGATGTCCACGCCGTAGTAGCCCTCGGGGTGCTCGCACTGGTCGTTCCACTCGTTCTTGATGACCTTGCGCGACGAGACGACCATGCCGTACTCCTGTCGCGACTCCTTGATCAATTCGCGGCCCGCGAGTCGGTTCACCCACCGGCGCAACTTAAAGAACCGCAGCGGCGTCTTCGTCAGCACGTTGGCGCAGATGAACGAGGTGCCGTGCATCTTCACCGTCACGTCGATGGCGGTCTGCGGCTTGAAGTCCATCAGGTGCTTCCTGAGCGGGGCCGTGTCGTAGTGCAGGCGGAACTGTCCGGGCACCATGCGGTTCAGCCTGTCCCAGCGGGCGGTGCCCTTCTGGCCGTGCTGTCGCGGCTCGTTGCGTTTCGGCACGTAGGGCTGCACGAACAGCATGCCGTCGATGGTGTCGAAGTCCTGGCCCACCTCCTGTGCCCAGTCTATCGCTTCCGTCGGCGGCTGGTCGGTCTTCGCTGTGTCGCGCATGAACTGCACCAGCTCGTAGGGCTTTGTAATCGTCTCGGGCCGGAAGAGCACGCCGAACGACGGACAGCCCCTCAGTTTGATCATCTTCACGCGGCCGTTGTCCTCGAAGTAGCCCACCATCCGCTTGCCCTCGTCGGTCTTCAGGAAGTCGGGGTCCTGTCCGATGCACCGCGCCACATCGTCGCAGTTGGCGTTCCTCTCATAGTGGCGGTACATGTTGTTGGCTCGGAGGAACCAGTCGCTAATCTGGCACTCGTTCGACACGTAGAGCATCACGTCGCCCTGCCTTACGTCCTGTTTGTTCACTACGATGCGCTCGCCGTTGACCACCGTGCGCATCAGGTTGTCTGAGTTCTCCACGGGCTCCAGTTCGCCCACGCGGACCACCGAGCAGCAATACTCCTCGGTGAAGTCCTTCGATTTCGTCAGTCTGTTGGTCATAATCTTTTATTCCTTTAATAGTTCTTTTCTTTCAATTCCTTCAATCTCTCAACCTGACCTCCGGTCGAGTTCCGGCGCTGCTCGGCATAGTCGGAGCAAGCTCCGCTCTGCTCTCGCAGCCTCTCCACTTCCTCATCGACGATGCGGGTGAACTCGTCCTTCTGCATCTGCATCTGTTCGAGCCGGTCGGGGGCGATGCGGCGGTCGGGGTGCCGGTGCCACTCGATGAAGCCGGGGGCGGGCAGGCTCTCGCAGTCGAGTTGGTGGATGCGACTGATGTAGTCGGCGTAGTCGGCGTACTCGTCGTGGGTGATGGCGTGCTCCACGATGTACTGCATCTCGTCGAGCGTGATGAAGTAGAGCGTGCGCATCTGGTAGGGTGCGCCTGCGGGGTGCTCCTCGCCGCCGATCCAGTAGTCGTCAGGCGTCGCGGGCAGGTTCCACAGGTTGTGCAGTTCCAGGGCGTAGCCATTGGCCGCCTTGGCCAGCTGCTCCGCGAGGTGACGCCGGACGGCGTCGGGGGTCTTGTAGGTCTTGCGGCCCTTGTGATTCTGTGTCATGCCTCGCCCTCCTGTTTAGTCCGTTCCTCCACTTCCTTGCGGGCCTCGAACTCGATGTCGGTGAGGTCCGAGAGGGTTACTTTGTCGAGTCCCACTTCGTTGGCCTTGCTGCAGAGCAGGCAGAAGCGGATGACGTACTCATCGGGCAGTTGTATGCCGATGCCGCGCAGGGCGACGTCCCAAAGGGTCTCGCCGTGCTGCAGGATTCCTTGTTTCTCTTTTGCCATAGTTTCTTATTCTTTGTTATCAATTATTCAGTCGAGGATGATGATTTCCTCCTCGCCCCGCCGGGTGACGTAGGCGAAGATGTCGTTGCGGTACACCTGGCGCTGCTTGACGATACGATATTTCTTGCGAGCATAGTCCAGACACCACTCCCTGTCGAGCGTCCACGATATGCCAGGGTCTGCATCTTCCACGTCTACGATGTCGCCCGGATGAGTGCTCTGTATCCATTGCACCCATGATGTAGGGTCTATGCGAGCGTAGTTGATGTCGTAGGCTCGCCAGACGGTGACGGGAAACTGCATCGCGTCGAGTGCCTTGGCGTCCTCGGGTGTCATAAACCACGAGCGGCAGGGGCGGCTGGACTTCATCATCGTGCGGAACAGTGGGGCCGTCTCGGTGCTCCCGGCGGCCACCCATACGGTGCGCATCAGTTCCCAGTAGCGTGGGTTGCTGAGCAACTTGGTCTTGCGGAAGAACAGGTCGAGCATCTTCTGGCCGGCCTGCTCGCCGCCCTCCTGGTCGATGCGGATGAGTTGCATGGCAATCTTCGAGTCGCGTGCCATCTGCTTGTCGCTGAGTCCCGTCGGTATGCGGCGGGTGAAGTCCGTGCGCCGGTTGTCCTCCACCGCATTCGGGTTGTATGTCCCGATGGTGTATTTGGGTATCTCAATCATACGCCTTATATATTAAAAGGGTAATGGCTCCTGTGCCGGTGGGAATGGGGCTGCTGCCGGGGCGGGCTGTTGCTGATTGGGCGGGACGACGGCGGGCTGCTGTGCTCGCAGCACGTTGTAGGCGCGGATTTCGTTGAACCAGCGGCCCTGGTACTCGTGGGCATCGATGTCGAACTGGATGGTGACCTGCTGCTCGCCCTGCTGCAGCGCGAACTGCTTGATGCGGTCTTCGCCGAATATCGAGAAGGCCATGCGCTTCGGGTATTGCGCCGGCACCTCCAGCACGTACTCCTGCCGCATCCACTGGTTGCCTGTTCTCTGACTGGTGCCGCTCTGCGCTGGCATCACGGCAATAATCGTTCCTGTAAGATCCATAATGTTGCTATTGTTTGATTGTTAATTACCTTTCTTGTTCACGTCCGCCATGATGTCGCCGACGAACTGGGCGATGCGCTCCTCGGTCATCGAGCGCAGTTTCATGCGGCGGGCGACGCGGGCTGACATCCGGACGAAGTCGTCCATGAACTCCCGCTGCTCGGCGTCGGTGGCCTGCGACATGTCGCGGCGGGCGTACTTCTTGACCATCTCGCCGCTCTCCATGCTGACATACGAGGCGACGATGGCGCATTGCGGCTCGTTGAGTTTCATCTGGAGCATCTTCTCCATCGTGCCGGCGTAGCCCATGGCGAGCATCATGCCAAACTGCACCTCGCGCTCCATGCCGAGCGTCTTGATGGCCTTCAGCCGCTTGCCGAGGGCTTGCGCGTAGTCGGCCTGGGTGGTGGGGTTGCCCGTAATCTGCTGCAGCGTCTCGGGACTGAGCCTGTCGGCGATGGGCTCCAGCACGTCGGGATTGCGCAGGAGCGAGGCCGAGATGGCGGTGTCGCGGGCCACGTCGGGATTGTACATGCCGTCCTCGAAGAGGGTGGCGTAGGCGTTGAGTTTCTCCACCAGCTGCTGCTGACGGCGGTTCAGGCTGTCGCGCCCCTTCTCGTTCAGGTAGGTGCGCACCTGGCAGACGCGGATGCCGTCCTGCTCCCACCACTTGCCGAAGCCGTAGCCGCCCACGAAGCGCGCCACCAGTTCGCCGTCGTCGTCCATCTGCATGGCGTGGCTGCTGCGGGTGGTGATGAACTCGCGGATGAGTTCCTTCGAGCGGTACTTCTTGCCCGTGCGATTCGACATCTGGAGGAAGAAGTGGTCGGTGTAGATGACGATGCCGTTGGGCTCCTGCTTCTTCTGCCTGCCCTTCTTGCTGACTGACGGCGGCGGGTACATGGGGAAGAAGGCGCCGCACGAGGCGTAGGTCTCGTAGTAGACGAACGACACGTGGGTGGCCAGGGCGTGCATGGCGTGGGGGAAGTACTCGGTGTGTACGTAGGTTATCCAGCGGTTGCCCACCTTCGATATCCACTCCGAGGTGTCGCTCACCAGGTCGCGGCGCTCGGCCAGTGCCTGGTCCAGCAGCCGGTCTTCGTGCTTCTGATACTGCAGCGACGAGCCTATCTGCTTGCGGAAGTGGTACCACGCCACGGGCACCTCGGCCCGCATCGTAGCCAGCAGGTCGGCGGGCTGCGTGCTCAGGTTGATTTTCTTTGGGTCTGTTGCTCTCATACTGTCGTTATATTATTTAATGTATATACTCTTCTGCATACTGCTCCGGGTCGTCGAGCAGATTCCGGTTGATGTGCAGGTACTGCGTGTAGCGGTCCAGTCGGTCGTCGCCTTACTGTTGCTTCACCGCCACCTGCGCCGTCATTCTCCTGCGGTACTGCGCCAGTTCCGCCTGGTACTCCCGCTCGATGTAGCGCTTCATGCTGTCGAAGGCGCGGCGCTGCAGGAGTCCTGCCGACTGGAGGGTTTCGTACACTTCGCCCACTTCGTCGGGCGAGATTCTGATTTCGAGGTCGCCCGTCTGAGGGGCCTTTCCAAAATGTATCATACGCTTTTACTTTCGTTTTATCTTCGAGTTCATTTTCTCAATCTCCTTCGCCTCCTTGGTCATCGTGTTCAGCACGGAGAACACAATCGGCAAGTTTGTGTCGTACACGTCCTGCTGGCGGATATAGCCTTGATATTTCATGATGGCGTTCAGGGTGTCGACCTCGCCGACGAGGGCATCCTTCAGCGCGTCCTGCTTGCCATCGCCCTGGAAGAGCAGGGGGAAGGCCTCGCGGTAGTAGCCCATGGCGGTCTGGTACGTCTGGAAGCAGATCTGGAACAGCGGCGAGCCCTCCGTGAGCAGGCGGCGGAACAGGGGCTGCATCCGCTCGGCCACGACGGGGGAGTAGTGGAAGGGGTTGCCCGTCTGGTCGGTCTCCCCCTCCGGCACGAGGCAGTAACTCAGGAACTCGGCCTGCATCCTGAGCGCATCGTCTTCGGTCACGCCGTCTTGGAAGAGCTGCGGCGGCAGGGGCTGCAGCGAGCGGTACTGCTCCCACGTCAGGTTGTTCATCGCGGCCTGGGGCAGGGCATAGCGGCGGCCCTCGATGTCGATCGACTCCACGGGCAGTATCATCGCGTCGCGCATCCCGCTGACGTAGCCCCGGTGCGGCGGCACGGACTCCTCTACGACCTTCCCCTTATCGTCCTTCACGGCCTCCTTGCCCGGGTCGCCGTAGGGGTACTGTAGCCACGGCAGCGACTGCTTGGCGAGGTGGGCCAGTTGGCGGGGCGAGAGCGTCCACTGCCGCCCGTCGGCCCCCTCCACGGTATAGAGGCTTTCGCCGCGCTCCTCGTCGAACTTGAAGCCCCACACGCTGAACTTCTCACCGAGGGCGAGCACGAGCAACGCCGCCGCCTGCGCCACGTCGCCATTGCCGCCGTAGCGCATCTTCACCGTCCACACGTCGCAGAGTTGCTTCCACGTCAGGGCCGACCAGGACGCGGGCAACGCTGGCAGTATCTCCGTGTTATGTACACTGGTTGGTTTGGGTAGGGCCATATCGCTCACAGTTGTTCTACGAATTTGTCGATGTTTTCGATTTCAGTCTCTACCAACTTCGCCATGAGGGCGTTGAAGGTGTCGCTCTGGATGCAGGCCTGTTTGTCGCCGCTGGTTGCGTAGGGCAGACGGACGCAAACCGTCACCTCTGCCTGATTGACGTAACTCGTCAGCAGGTCGAGCAACGCCTTCAGCTCGCTGCGCTTCTTGGCCATCCGGGCCGCCGTTTCAAGATTCTCTGGTTTCATAATCGCTTTCAGTCTTTATTGTTTCTTACTCTTGATGGCCTCTCTCATCTTCGAGACGATCTGCAGTCTCTGCGAGTCGGTGAGGTCGCTGTTGTCGAGGGCGGCTTCAAGCACCTCCCATGCCCTGTGTACTCCGAAGTAGCCTCCGACGTAAACGCCGAACACGAAGGCCCCGGCGAGCACCACTATCAGTACGAATATCGTTATTGCTGTTGTCATATCACTCACCCCTTTCCTTTAAGTTTCGCGTCGAACATGGCTTGCAGTGCTTCCTCGCCGCGTCCCATCTTGATCATCAGTTGGCCAACCATCGTGTCGAAGTCGTTCGACTGCACGAGCAGCAGGGCTATCAGTGCCAGGTGCTTGATCTGTGCCGACTGGATGGCCGACACCTCCAGCACCTTGTCGAGCATGCCCTGCTCCGACCAGCCGCGCTGCCGCAGTTCGGGCAGGTTGCGGGCGAACTTGTCGCTCGACTCAATCATCGTGAGGATATATTTCAGCAGTGCCGACTTATCCTTCAGCAGGTTCAGTATGTCTATCTGTTCGTTCATAACTCTTAATCCTTAATTGATACATACAGTTCCCTCGTCTCCGGGTCGCAGTTCGCGATGGTGTTGAACTGGCCCTCGCGGTGGTACTCCTGGGCGATGGCGACGCGCTGGTAGTCCTGATGGCGTCGGCACGTCGCGGCGAGCAGGCACTGGCGGCCCTGGCAGAGGGTAGAGAGTGGTTCGTCCATAGCCTCGCTGGTCTAACGGTCATACGCCTCGGGGCGGTTGTAGATGAATCCCTGTTTGTCGAGTATCTGCTCTACGAGCGCCTGAGAGATGTGTGCGATGCTGGCGATGTTGTAGCTGTACCAGCCCGCCTTGTGCAGCCTGACGACCTCCTGCCGCTGCTGCTTGGTGTAATTAGTCTGTGCCATTTTTATAAAAACAAAAAAACACCGCACTACGAGCTGTCAGGATCAGCGGTGCGGTGTCCTCGGGGGCCTTGCGGCTTGCCCGCTCGGTGCGGTGTGTGGGTTATGTTCTGTTGCTACGGGATAAAAAACGCCGCGCTCTCACGTTGGTGGGTTGGGCGGCATCATCATCCGCACTGCTGAAATTTGACGGGGGCAAAGGTACTATAAATTTTGAGAACGCTTAACACAATTATACTAAACTATGTTAATTAGTAGTATAATTTAATATAATTATGTATCTTTGCACCGTCAAACCCCTCAATGCAGGCTGGCAGCCTGGCAGAAACAGTTATCGGCAGCGCGGCCAGAAAGAAGCATCAGAGATACATTCGAGAGAGAGAACGGAAGCACCGGTCAGCAACCGCGTCGGGACAGTGGACAACACCCCGGAGTTCGCAGCATTGAGGGACTTGACAGCGCGTAGTTTCTGCCGTGCTTCCTCTCTATATATAATATAAGGTGTAATAACTATGAACAAGGCACCAGAGTTCAGTGAGTTCCACGACGCTTACGGCAAGGCTTACGGCGAGAAAATCGACCGCCTGGCCGCCGAGCGGGCGTGGCACCGCCTGTCGGCACGCGACAAGCGCGCCGCCATCGCAGGCATCCAGACCTACGCCGACGACTGCCGCCAGCGCGGCATCGCCATGAAGTACCCCTCCGGCTACCTGAACCTGCACCGCTGGGAGATTGAGGAGGTCGGC
>JAFUUL010000058.1 GCA_017483805.1 Prevotella sp. | reverse complement strand
GGGTCGCGCGTACCTAATATAATATCCTTCCACTGATTCATGCCGGCGTTGGTGAACATCAGTGTCGGGTCGTCCTTGATCACCATCGGTGCAGAGGGCACAATGGCATGTTGCTTCGACTCAAAAAACTTCTTGAACGAGTCGCGGATTTCTTTTGCGGTCATCATTATAGTTACTATTTGACAATTTACTGTTTACGATTTGGGGTGCAAAGTTACTGTTTTTTTCCTAAAGCACAAAGAATCGGCGGATTTTTCTTCACTTCAGCATCTCCTGGACGGCACGTTCCAACTGGCGGTCGTGACCGTTCAGGAAGTCCTCGGGCGAATTGTAGACCTCGACATCGGGCCATAGTTCCTGGTTCTCCATGTACTGGCCGCGCACGTCTTTCTTGCCCACCTGGGGGATGCCGAAGACCAGCGTGCGGTCCATGAGCGTCTCCCACCACACGCTGGTGGCGGTGCCGGCCACAGGGGTGCCGATGAGCGGACCGATGCCCAGTTCGCGATAGACCCAGGGGAAGCCGCTGCCGTTGCTATAGCAGTCTTCGTTCATCAGCACGCAGGAGGTGCCCACCCACTTGTTCAGCGGGTCGCGCCCCACATAGTTGCCACGCGGCACGAAGTTGTGGTAGAGACGTCCGCTGAGCAGGGTACAGAGGTCGTCGTGCAGCCAGCCGCCGCCATTGTAGCGCTCGTCGACGATGACGGCACGGCGGTTGCGGTTCTTGTCGCTGAGCAACTCGCTATAGACCTCGCGGAAGCAGGCGCTATTCATCGACTTGATGTGCACATAGGCCACCTGCCCGCCCGAGAGGCTGTCCACCAACTGGCGGTTGCGGTCTACCCAGCGCTTGTAGAGCAGGTCGTTCAACTGGGCCTGGCTGACTGGCTTGACCACCACCTCGAAGGTCTGGCCCTGCGGATTGCGCACGCCCACGCGGACAGGCTTGCCGGCCTTGCCATCGAGCATCCAGAAGTAGTCCTCTCCGGCCTTGATGGGCTGGCCGTCGATGCGCTCGATGATGCAGCCGGCCGTGACTCCCGTGTGCTTCACGGCAAAGGGGCCGCGCTTGACCACCTCCTCGACGCGCAAGCCGTCGCCCTGGTAGTCGGCATCGAAGAACAGGCCGAGGCTGGCCGTCTTCAGGGCGGCGCCGTCGGGCCTATAGCGGGCACCTGTGTGCGAACCATTCAGTTCGCCCAGCATCTCGCTCAGCATGTCGCGGAAATCGTAGTTATTGTTGATGTGGGGCAGGAAGCGCTCGTAGGTGTGGCGGTAGCCCTCCCAGTCGACCCCATGAATGGAGGGGTCGTAGAACTTATCCCTCACCTGCCGCCAGATGTGGTCGAACAGATAGCGGCGCTCCTGCTGGGCACGGTAGTTGAAGGAGGCCTCGAAGCCGATGGCCTCTGACTTGCCCTTGCCGAGGTCCACTTTCCTGATGCCCTTCGACAGCAGATAGAGATGCTTGAAGCCGGCATCGGCCTGCAGATTGCCGCGACCCACATCCTTCAGCACCAGTTCGGTCTTCTCTTCGCGCAGGTCGTGGCGCCACAGGTCGTAGCCACCCTCGAAGGCGGCCTGATAGTAGAGCGTGTCGCCACCAGGCGAGAGCACGGCGTCGCCCAGATGGCTGGAGTTGGCCGTCAGGCGCACAATACGGTCGGGCGCATTGTCGAGGTCGAACGACAGAGCGGCCTGCTCCTTTTTGGCGGGCTCTTTCTTCTTGTCGTCCTTCTGCTTGTCGTCTTTCTTCTGCTCCTTCTTCTGTTCCTTCTCGGCCTCCTCGCGCATCACCTTTTCTTCCTTGGTCATGCGGAAACGCTCGTAGGCCTCAAGGTCGAAGAACATGATGTAGACATCCTCCTCGGCGCCCCAACTGCCATGACTGCGATAGCCGGCACGGTCGCTCGACCAGATCATGGCCTTGCCGCCCAGTGCCCATTTGGCGTTTGTGTCGCTATAGCCGCTGTTGGTCAGGTTGTGCACCTCGCCACTGCCGTCGGCCTTGACCAGTGCCACGTCAGGACTGTGCCAGCCGCCCACGCCGATGTAACTGCTGAGCAGCCACTTGCTGTCTGGACTCCACTGATACCACAGGTCGCCGTCGCTGTAGGAGTACTGATACTTGCCGTCGAGCACCTTGCGGACGGCCTTCGTCGAGAGGTCCATCACACACAGGTCGCCACGATTCTCGAAGAAGGCCAACTGCTTGCCGTCAGGACTGAACTGGGGCTGCTGGGTGGTCAGGTCGGTCTGGGTGAGACGCTCCTCCTTGACCTCGGAGGCATAGGCGAACTGCTTCTCTTCCTGACGGGAGACGGTGCTGCGGTATATCTGCCAGACACCATCGCGCTCAGCGGCATAGGCCAGACTGCGTCCGTCAGGCGAAAAAGTCAGGTTGCGCTCCTGCTCGGGGGTATCGGTAATCTGGCGGGTGGTCTTATAGTCGAGGGCCGTCACATAGACATCGCCGTGCATGATGAAGGCCACCTCCTTGCCCTTGGGCGACAGACAGATATCGGTGGCACCAGTGGTCTGCAACTGGCGGACGACGTCGTGGTCGTTGCTGTCGGCCACAATGCTGACGGCCACCTTCTGTTCCTTTCCGTCGCGGTTGACGTATATCTCGCCGTCGTAGCCGTAGCACAGCGTGCCGTCGGCGGCCATCGTCAGGAAGCGCACAGGATTTTTCTCGTGACGGGTGATCTGCTGCTCGTCAGTACCGTCGATGCGGCGTTTCCACACGTTGAAGGTGCCGTCGCGCTCCGTCAGATAGTAGAACGACTGGCCATCGGGGGCCCAGACGGGCGAGCGGTCCTCGCCGCGGAAGTCGGTCAACTTCTGATAGCGACCCTGACTGAGCAGCCAGATGTCGCGGGTGATGGCACTCTGGTGGTGCTTGCGGAAGTAGTCCTCGTAGCCCTTCATATCGTGGTAGAGCACATCGCCGCGACTGTTGATACTGATGTCTTCCATCGTGATGGGCGAGAACATCTGCGGACGTCCGCCAGCGATGCCTACCTCATAGATCTGCACGTACTGCGCCTCGGGCATGATGATCGAGCGCGACGTGGGCATCAGGGCACTGCTGAACAGTACGTGGTCGGCATCGCGCCAGGCGATGGGCTTCTCGTCGCCGCTATGGGTGGTCAGCCGCGTGGGCGCCCCACCCTGCCGATCCATCACATAGACATCAAGACTGCCCTCGCGACTGGAGGCAAAGGCGATGTGCTGGCCGTCGGGACTCCACACGGGATAGGCATCGTAGGCCGCATTGGTGGTCAACTGGCGTGCCTGGCCGCCACCTGCAGGAACACAGAAGATGTCGCCCTTATAAGAGAAGGCGATCGTCTGGCCGTCAGGTGAAATGGCAGGGAAACGCATCCACAGGGGCACCTCGGCAGATGCCGTCAGAGCCAGCATGCTGAGGACGAAAAGTAAAAGATAATGTCGCTTGTTCATAATTAATTTGAAAATTTCCGTGCAAAGATACGAAATAATTCGGAAATAATTTGTAACTTTGCCGCAAAATATACGCAAACATGGCACTGAACCTGAATAAGAACTTGAAACTCTACTACTCCATCAAGGAGGTTGCCGAGATGTTCGACCTCAACGAGAGCACGCTGCGGTACTGGGAATCGGAGTTCCCCTACCTGAAGCCGAAGACGGCAGGGCCGAACAAAGTGCGCCAATACACGCAGAAGGACATCGACCAAATCAAGTTGATACACAACCTGGTGAAGGTGCGCGGCTTCAAATTGGCTGCGGCCAAGCGCATCATCAACCAGAACCGCGACGGTGCCGACAAGACGGCCGACGTGCTGAGCCGACTGATAGCCGTGCGCGACGACCTGCAGGCCCTGAAGCACCAGTTGGACGGGCTGGAATAGATTTGCAAACCCAAACTGACGCGTTATTTTGCCCAGAGATTTTGCAAATTCACTTCCACTTCCACTTTTTCTTCGAAAACACCAGTGTTTATCGAGGTTTCAGGAAGTGGAAGTGAATTATTTCACTTCCACTTCACTTCCACCTTTTCTGGCTTTTTGTGCCACCTTCCGATGTCCTTAGTTGCCACCTTCGCATAGATTCCAGGCACTTCGTCGACATATTCCTGCCGTTTCGTTGACACATTCCTGCCGCTTCGTTGACACATTCCTGCCGCTTCGTCAACACATTCTAGGCACTTGCTTGATAGAAAGTTGCCGCTTCTTGGCGATCTTAACGTCCACCAAAAAAAATCGAAAATGACGCGTTTTACAATTTTATAAGCGCTGTAAAACATCGTTTTACGCCGTGTAAAACGATGTTTTACGCGGCGTAAAATAATGTAAAACGCCATTTAAACGACTGTAAACCAACATCTTAACCGAGTGTTGGGCGCATCGGTCGACAGGGAGTGGAAGTGAAGTGGAAGTGAAACGATTCACTTCCACTTCCTGAAACCTCGATAAACACTGGTGTTTCCGAAGAAAAAGTGGAAGTGGAAGTAAATTTGCAAAAATCTCTGGGGGGGGGTGGCTCAAACAGCCGCCTTTACCGACAAAAAAGTGACGAGACAAACATCTCGTCACCTTATCACTATTTGTATATTAGCGAACTAACACTAAAAGGAACGAGGTGACAAGATATTTTCAACCTTCCAGTTATCTTCGCGACGGAAGACATTGTCAAGCGTCACTTCCTTCGCTTCTTTCTTGGTCAGTTGACGGCTCCACGGGGCACGCTTGTCAGTGGCTGCGCCCTCACCCGTATTCTCAAACTCCAAGTAGCGGGCCGTCTGCTTGGCTTCCTCACGCCAGTGATGCCAGCCCTCGGGACGAATCTGACGGGGCAGCGAGCAGTGCATGAAGAGCGTATAGCCATAGTCGCGCCAGGGGCGACCCAGATAGACCTTCTCCACATCGGGGGCGGCGGTGATGGTACAATTGTTGAACACGTAGCCGAAAGCCTGCTCCTGAGGCGTAGAGGCGGCAGTGATGTAACTGTTGGCCTTGCAGTAGATGTCGCAATGCTCGAACCACGCCGTAGAAGGACCAAAGATGAAGTCGGTGGTTCCCTCGATATAGCAGTCCTTGAAATAAAGACGCGTACCGGCCAGCCCGGTGTAGACGGTGTCCTGATGACCCAGGAAGCGGCAGTTGACAAACAGCAGGCGGTCGCCCTCGGTATGCAGGGCTACGGCCTGTCCCAGACGTGCCGAGTTGTTCTCGACGGTCAGGTTCTTCAGCGTGATGCTGTTACCCTCTATCTTCAGCGTATAAGTGCGGAAGGTGCCCATAGGGCGCATCTCCATACCGCCATCGCCCTTGCCAGGGAGCATCATCTTGATGTTGGCATGATCGTCCCACGTGATGATGGTCTGGTCGCAGTCCTCGCCACACAGTTCGATGTTCTGCAGCCACTGGGGCAGGATGAGTTTCTCCTTGTAGGTACCTTTCTTAATGTAGATGACCTTGTGGTAGTCCATAAACGCACGGCACACTTCGATAGCCTCGCCCACAGTGCGGAACTCGCCCGTGCCGTCGCGGGCCACGACTATGGTGTCAGGGTTGTCGTACTTGCTGGCAGCACCAGCGGTCATTGCCACGCTCACGAGCATGAACAGAAAGAGTAATTGGCGTTTCATTGCTTAGCAGATATTATCGTTCTGGTTATTGGTAATTTGAAGGCAAAGGTACGAAAGAGTTGGGAGTTTATCGGTCTGCTTTAACATTATTTATGCTAAACGCTCAAAAAAAACGTCTGACTCCTAACTTCTAACTCACAACTCTTTCGTATCTTTGTGCCGAAAATCTGAATCTAAATCATATGAAACGGCTCATATACCTCTTTGTTTTCCTCACAGGTATCCTTCAGGCATGGTCTCAGCATGAGGACGTGCGCATCACCCATTTTAGCGAGGCCGACGGCTTCGGGCAGGACATCGTGTCGTTTGCCTTGCAAGACAACTACGGCTATGTGTGGCTGGGCACGTGGAACGGTCTGTGCCGCTACGACGGCTACCGTTTCCATAACTACCGCATGAGGCCGGGCGACGGCAGCGCACTGCGCACCAACCGCATTGCCACCATCCGCGAACTGGCCAGCCGCGACCTGGAGTGTACCACGAGCGACAGCCTGACCTTCGTATTCCATCGCCAGACGGGGCGATTCGAACTTTCCAACGGCAACTACGACCAGCGGCCCCGCCCTTTCAAGGCCGACTCGCTGACCGAGGCCAGAGTGAGAAGCCTGCCCATCTTTGCCAGCGGCTATCTGAACATTGTGCTGGTGGACCGCCAGGGAGGCATCTGGGTGGACACACACAGTGGACTCTATCGCCTCTGGTTCGGTCGTACGCCCTTGCAGCCCGTGAAGTCAGCCGATGCTGATGAAGAGGAAGTACACGCCCTCTATGCCGACCGACAGGGACGCACCTGGGTGGCCGACAAGAATGGCTGTGTGCGCATAGGCCAACGGTTTCTGGATGCCGACGGCAGGCTGACCGACAAGCCCGCCCGCTTCGGACAGAAGGTGTACTGCATCTTCGAGGACTCGCAGGGCACCGTGTGGTTAGGGGCCAAGCCAGAAGGACTGACACGACTGACGCCCAAAGCCGACGGCAGCGGCTACGACGTGAGACGCTACGTTCACGACGAGGCCGATGCCAACAGCCTGAGTTGCAACAATGTCTACGACATAGTGGAGGACGACCGTGGCCGACTGTGGATTGCCACCTATCAAGGCGGGCTGAACATGCTTGACCTGCACGCTGACCGCGACATCTTCGTCCATCGCGGCAACGGCCTGGCTGGCTGGCCAGAAGACGAGGAGAGCAACAAGGTGCGCTGCCTTTACATCACGCCCCAGCAGGTACTGATGGCGGGTACGTTGAACGGCCTGTACACCTGTCAGTTGGGGACCGATGTCAGACAACTGAACTTCATCCACAACAACCGACGGGCCGACGACGCCACATCGCTCAGCAACAACTGGGTGCTCGACTTGGAACCCGCAGGCGAGCACACCGTGGCCATCGCCACCAGCGGCGGCGGCATCTGTCTGGCCGACGACCGCCACCTGTTAGACAATCACATCCGCTTCCAGACCTTTACCACCGACCAGGGGCTGCCTTCCGACGTGTGCCAAAGTCTGTTCTGTGTGCCCGACGATGCGCTCTACGTGGTCTCGCAGACCTCCATCTGCCGCTTCTCACTGCGCGACACCACGTTTATCAACTACGTGCGGGGCACGCTGGGCGACCACTTCAAACTGCTCGACACTAAGCCCATGTTCGATGCGCAGGGCCAACTGCTGTTCGGCACCACGCAAGGCGTGCTCAGCATGAGCCGCGAGGACTTGCAGAAGAGCGACTACCAGCCGCCCATCGTCTTCGAGAGTCCCGACGCAGTCAACCTGTCATCCTCAGAGCGCACACTGACCATCCGCTTTGCCGCCCTCGACTTCAACCGCGGCGTGCCTATCACCTACGCCTACCGCATTGAGGGCATGAACGACCAGTGGGCCTACATCACCGACAACCACATCACGCTGCTCGACATTCCCGCCGGCACCTTCACCCTGCACCTGCGCTCCACCAATGGCGACGGCGTGTGGGCCGACAACGAGCGCACGCTGACCATCCACCGCCGTGCCGCCTTCCACGAGACGCCCTACGCCTGGATGCTCTATGGCCTGCTGCTGGCGCTGCTGCTCATTGGCATTTACCGCGTGGTGCGCTACATTCGCCGCCTGCAGAACGAGATCAAGGACATCCGGCTGACCAGCAACCAGCGCATCGAGGTGATGAGTCAACGTATACGTGAACTGCTGTCCATCAGCGAGTCGGTGCAGCGAGTGGAGATGCCCGAGGTCATTGAGAATGAAGACGACCGTCTGTTTGCCGAGCGCGTGAAAGCGTATGTGGACGAGCATCTGTCAGACTCCGACCTCACCATCCAGGACTTTGCCCAGGCCATGGCCGTAAGCCGCACCCTGCTTTTTGCCCGCATGAAGAGCATGTTCAACACATCGCCCAACAACTACGTGCTGAACCGGCGCATAGAGCGGGCTAAGACGATGCTGCGCCAGCCCAATGTACTTGTGGCCGACGCAGCATACCGTTGCGGGTTCTCTGACCCGAAGTATTTCAGCAAGTGCTTCAAGAAACTGGTGGGACAGACGCCTACCGAGTTCCAGAAAAATCCCTGATCATTTTCTTTCCACCTACGATCACCAGTCCGCGGTAGTTGTCGTTCACACGACGGCCGTCAACACTATAGGCGTAGCCGGTGGCATTTAGAGGCTCATTTTGGCGCAGAATGTCAACGATGCCCGAACTAGTACTCTGGTCGATGAGTTCAATCTCCTGTCCCGCTGTGGTGGGAATGTCATAGAGATAGGTCGTTGGCAGCGTGGTGGCCGGAATCTTCGAGGCGTTCACCACGATGGGGTCGGGCATCACGTAGGGCTGCATCAGGGCGTTGCTGTTGTTGCCTGTAGCCGTGACAAGGGCGGTGCCGTCGGCCAGTTTCATCTGGGTGTTGCAGCGCAGGCGGAGGTTGCCGCCTTGAGTCGACTTCACCTTTAGACTGACCACCTTGCCGTCTTTCCACACCAAACTTGTCACCTCGAAGCCGCCGCGCGAGCGCAGACCCTTCACCTCGCCGCTGGCCCAGGCCGTGGGCAAGGCGGGCAGCACGTGCATGAATCCGGCGTGGCTCTGCAGCAGCATCTCAGCAATACCGGCACAGCAGCCGAAGTTGCCGTCAATCTGGAACGGTGCGTGGGCATCGAACATGTTAGCATAGGTGCCGCCGTCGGCATCGCTCATGGTGGCGTTGGGGTCCATCAGTCGCAGTTGGTTCTTGATGATGCTCAGGGCGTGGTCGCCATCGAGCATACGAGCCCAGAGGCACACCTTCCAACCCATGGACCATCCGCGGGCGGCATCGCCACGCCCCACGAGCGACTTATGCACGCCTTGGAAGATGGTGGTGTTGACGTAGGGCGACACCTGATTGCCGGGATAGGCTCCCCAGATGTGCGACAGGTGGCGGTGCGAGTTGTTCTCACGGTCCCAGTCTTCCTGCCACTCCTGCACCTGGCCGTACTTGCCTATCTTGTAAGGGGTGAGTTGGGCACGCAGGGCATCCAGTTGATCGGCCAGTTCGGCATCAGTTCCGAGGATGCGGGCGGCCTCGGCGGTGTTCTTCAGCACGTCGTAGACCATTTGGTTGTCCATGGCCACGCCGCCGAAGAGGGCGCAGTTCATCGACTTACCGTTGTCATCGGTATAGGAATCGATGCCCGGATGGTTCTCGGGTGAGTTAGAGGGGCAAACCACCATGTAG
>JAFUUL010000057.1 GCA_017483805.1 Prevotella sp. | reverse complement strand
TTACTTTGCTCATATCGGTACGTTTTTTGGGGTTGTGAATTTACCTATACCAAGAGGGTCGCTCTTGGTATACCTTTCCGCTCGGATTGGTATAGGAACAGCCCTCTATTGGTATAGGTGTTTTGCGGCGTGGGGTTTACTGTTCGATGATGACGATTTCGGGAGCCACGTCGCGCAGTTGATTCACCATGTCGGTGATGTAGTTCTGGCGAATGTCCTCCACGATGTCGTTGGCACCGGGCGACTGGAGGGCGACCGAGACGTGTGCGCCGTCGATGGTGGCGTAGGTCTCAACGTCGATCTCCACGGGCTGGCCGCCGCTCAGGACGGGCAGGCGCAACTTGAACGATTCGGGGATGTTGGAATCGACGGCCTGACGGAAGGTGAACGCCTTGTTGCCGTTCTCCTTGGTCTCGCGCTGCACGGTCTGGTTCACCTTTGCGTCGAAGGTCTTCAGGGCGTTGACCACCTTCATGTTCTCCTCGCGGCTGACGAAGTAGGTGCGGTTCAGTTTGAGGAACTGCCCCAGTTGCTCCGGCTCCCACTGCTTGTCGGCGTTGATGCCGAACTGCTGGAACACTTTCGACAGGCGCAGGGTGCCCGTGACGGTGCCCTTGGTGTAGGCGTCGTCTTCGTTATAGACGAGGGTGATGGTGAGGTTGTCGCGGCTCACGAGGATGTGGGCGCGGTGCTGGTCGATGTCGGCCACTCGGATTTTGAGGAACTCCAGCGGTGCGCCGATGATGCCCGATGCGTCCATGCGCACGGGGGCTTGCTGGTCTAACTGCTTCGGAGCCTGTCCGCCCAGAAGGGTGAGGGTGTTCTGTCCTTCGGGCAGATTCACCACGATGGGTTGATTCTGGTCTTGTGTCATGACTTACATAACTTTTTAATCGGGGTTAATACTTTAGTCGTTTGTTCCATCCTTGCGCAGTACCTGGAACATGGTCTTCTGCATCTCGTTGGGGAAGGCGGGGCGCGAGTTGACGAGTTGGCCCTCCTTGTTGTAGAAGCCTACCATCTTCGTGTCCTCGTCGAAGTACTTGAAGCACTGCTCGGTGACGGTCTCGGCCTTCTTGCGCAGGTTCTCGATGGCCCGCTGCCGCTGCTCCACGTAGGGCTTGGCTTCCTCCTTGAAGGCTGCCATTGCCTCTTTCTTCTGCTCATCGATGTCGGCCAACTTGATGCTGGCATCGGTCAGCAGTTCGCGCTGCTCGGCCAACTCTGCCGGGGTGAACACTCGTGAATAACTCACTTCCTCGGTTCCGTCGCAGGTGTTGCGCAGGAACTCGGCTCTCTCTTCCAAGGAATACTCCTTGCCTAATTCTTTCTGAATCATTGTTTCATCTGGAATTTTAGGGTTTTACTTGTGCGGGACTCTCACCCGCGTTCTCTTTTCTGTAGTGGTTGTTTTGGTGTTTAACACGAATTACCGTGAATTGCCCATAAATTATTCATTAATGATAAATTCGTGGTTAATTCGTGGTAATTCGTGTTTAAGTTAAAAATCCGTGGAATCCGTGGTTTCTTTGACTGCCTGCTAGAAGTCCTTGTAGGCTTGCGAGTGCTTCATCTGCTCGTGCAGTTCGGCATCGAGCCGGTCGCAGTCGGCCTGGGCGGTCTTGATGTCGGCGGTCAGCGAGTCGATGATATTCCACAGGCTGCGCTGCGGGCGGTACTGCTGGCATAACTCGGTGATGAGTTCGCGCATCACCTTCAGGCGGCGCAGGCGGTCGTGGGGCGACTCTGGTTGTCGGTCGCGGGGGCAGCCGAGGAGCCAGTGTTCGAGGTTCAGGCGCGGATAGGTGCGCAGGTAGCGTTCGCGGCGGCTCTCCCAGAGGGTGATGACGGCGGCGGTGTTGTCGGGGTCGTCGTCGTCATTCAACCACCATTCCTGCCAACTCTCCACTTCTTCAGCAACAGCAGCCCTGCTGCCGTAACGCTTCACCCATTCATCGAGGCGGTCGATGATGGTCTGGCAGTCGGAGAGCGAGAGGTAGAGCCAGTCGCCGAGTTCAAGGGTCTCGTAGGTGCCGTCGCCCTGGTCGCCGACGCCTACCCATCGCCACTCGCTGTAGCCCAGCAGGTCGGCGACCTGTCGGGCGTACTCGTTGCAGTGCGAGCGGAAGGCTGTTGTGAGTTTGTTGGTCATTGTTGTTATGGGGTTTGTTAAATGATTGGTATTTCACAATAATTGGTGTTGTCTTTCAATCTTGCGAGGTCTATCTGCTCGCTGATTTCTCCGAGAGTGATGTCCGTGCCGAATGCCTTGATGAGCGCACGGGCATAGGTTCTGAGTGATGACAGGCTGGTGCCGGTGTTCACTCGGTCGCCACGTTGGAGCGGCTTCTGCCAGTCGGGACGCTCATACTGGAGCGTGTCCGTCTTGCCCTGCTCCCATAGTTTGCGGTATTCGTCCTCGAATATCCACTTGATGCCTCGGTAGAGTTTGCCCGTCTTACATGCTTTCGTCAGCAAGTGACGGGTGAGGTGGTACTTCTCATGTGCCACCTTGATACTATCGAAGCATCCCATCATCGTGCCGTCGGTGTTGACCGCCACGATTTTGCGCTGCTTGCTTTCGTAGTAGGCTTGCTGTCCTGGTGTCATATATCGTTGTGGTTGTTGTCGTTAAAAAGGGAGCCGGTCGCCCGACTCCCGCACTACATAATAAGAAGGCATTACCTTAGAGATAACTCTGTCTGTTCGCACGTCACGCTTTTTTGTAGTAGCAACATGATAACTAAGTCCGCTCTTGGGTGCTTGTCTCGCCGAATAGGAAACAATAGAGTCTTAACATCCGAGATTCATTTCTTCCACGCCCTTGAGCGCTTCTGACTGAAACTCAGAAACTCTTTATTGCTCCTTTTCTTTGAGGTTCAACACTCGAAGTTCAAAATTTGTCTTCATAATTACTCACTAATGCCGACTTTCACGGCGCCCCGTCCTTGTCGGGGCTGATAACGTTTAAACATTGTTCATTAAATCTTTGGTAATTCTGCACCGCTGTGCATAGTGGGAGTGGAGGGTGTCGAACCCTCATTCCACCTTGTCACTCCCTGCCAACCGCTCCAGAGCGTCGGCAATTCTCGTCAGTTGCTCCTCAATGCCTTTCAGCCTTGAGGGTACTGTTTGCATGAATCTCAACTCTATTTCTGTCATAATTCGTCAAATTCGTTAAATTCGTAGTCTATCTCTCCCTCTCAATCCTCCCCTCGCTCAGGTCAAACGCGTAGCAGGCATCGAGGAGTGCCGCCACGGGGTCTATCTTCTCATTAATCGTCCCGGCTTTCGTGATGCGCCGGAGGTCGGTGCGACCGAGTTCGACACCGCAGTTGGTTTAGCACCTTTTGAGTCCCCCGACAAACGGGGGACGGCTATAAAGCAGGGGGCGAAAAGAATGTAAGGGGTTATTGTTTGTATTTCCAGCGGTAGCCGCCAGCGGTCTTGTGACGTGGGTTGCCCTTGCAACACTTGCCGATGGCAGAACGGGTGTAACCTGTGGCTTCTGCGGCTGCTGATATGCTTTCGTAGGTAGCGACGATGTTTCCGTCGGCATCTATCTGAGCAACTGCTTTGTATAATGCCTTTGTCCGTCGCTCAATTCCCGTGCCGTATCGAATGTTATAGAGTCCAGTACACCATTCCAGATTGTCGGCTCGATTGTTGGTCTTGTCCTCATCTTTGTGATTCACCTCTGGCAGATTGCCGGGATTGGGGATGAAAGCCCGTGCCACTAATGCGTGTATTCGGTGGGTATGTCCCGTTCCCCTGCCTCCTGTGTTGAGATTGATTATTGGGTAACCGTCTATTGAACGGGCTTGTCGAAGTATTCTACCCTTCACTATGTACGAGATTTCTATCCCCATCCTGCTGTCGAAGCGGTGCATCATGTGGTCGAGTGAGCGCACCCTTCCGAGATTGCTCACCTCGTACTTGCCTTCGTAGCCTTGAATATCTTTCCATTCTTCTGTCATACGATTCCGCAAATGATGGTGAATAACAGGCTGGCGATTGCTCCCAGCACCCACTCCGTAGCGGTGAAGTTCTCACGCTTGTAGTCTTCGATGATCTCTTTCATGACGGCATTTGTTTGATGTTGAATAAATAGCCCCATTCTGTCTCTACCACGCTTCCGATGGTTCCGTAGGGTGCATCATTGAGGCGTTTCTGCTCCCGTGGTGTGATTGCGGTCTTCATACGGCGTTGGTCTGACTTTCGGTGAATGGCTCCAGTAACTCAAATGCGCGGACGGCGAAATAGAAGAACTCGGCTAACTCGTCCACACAGCACTCGTCTTTGTGGTCGGGGTTGCAAAGGCCGATGATGTTGAATACTTGCGCCTGTGCTTTGGCGGTCTTGGTCATCAGTTCTGTGTAACTGTACTCATGTTTCAGGAACTCACTGATTTTGGCTTGCGCCCTGGCGATTGCTACCGCCTTTTCGGTCTCGTTTTGATACCTTTTCATACCTTTATGTTTTGACAAATAAAAATGCGGCACTTCGCGCTGTCAAGGCCCAATCAGGTATGATGGTGCTGCCTCCGGGGTGTTTCCACTTGCCCGACGCGGTTGCCGCTATGCTTGTTTTGCAACGGACACAAAATAAGCAGCCGTTTTGTGGGGCTGCTGCTTCGTGCCCCTGATTGGTTTTGACGTTGCAAATATAAGCATTTATTTTTATAAGTCCCAAACAATCAGTATGAAAATTAAGTAATTTTATGAATTATCGCTCTCTTTCTATGCGCCCTTCCGATAAATCGAATCCGTAACAGGCATCAAGCAGAGCGGCCACGGGGTCGATTTTCTCGTTGATGGTGCCACCCTTTACGATGCGTCGCAGTTCCGTGCGCCCTAACTCCACGCCGCAATTTCCGAATGCCCAGGGCCATAAAGGGGATGCTGAGAATGTTATCCACGGTTCTTGCCCCAATATCATTTCCTCCAGATGAGAGATTATCGGATTCATAGACATTGCCGACTGCGAGACGGGTATCACCATCTGACGGATGGCCTCGCCGCCTATGCCGAGCGACTGGAGCCACGCCTGAAGGTTGTTAATCGGGCTTTTGCTCTGGGCAGGATCGTAAAGGAACATCACGATGTCGAGCCTCATTCGCTGGAGGTCGGGGGTGCCGTCCTCCTTCGGGTAGAATAGGTGTTCGGCCATCTTGCTAATCGCCAGCATACTGTCGTATGTCTCTCCCGGTGCGACGTGCAACCAGCCTTGATCTATCCACGTCTGGTATAGTTGGCGGTTGGGGCTTTCGTTCAGTTCGCTCTCCAATACCCAACTTTCCGTGTCGGCAAACATCAGGCCGCGCATGGTGTCGGGATGGTGCTGGGCGTGGTTGTAGTCGACGGCCAGATAGGTGAGGGAAAAGAGGTCGTGGCCGTGACTGAAATCGGCACCCACGAAGATGCGCCAGCCCTGGTCGTAGGTGCAGCGGTCAATGCGCCGCGTGGGGTCGGGGTCTTGCAGCGGACGGATGCGGTCGGCAGGAATCCAGCGGGTCACTCTGCCGGGCAACCATAGATTCATGTCCTTGGTCAATACCTCGCGCTTGGTGTCCTCGCTCAGGCTGGCGGCGTGTAGTCGCTCACGATACCACGTCGGCTGTACCGTTATTCCAATACTCCTATTGACCATTTTGAATATTTCGGGGTCGTCCAGTTGCTCCAGCGTGTAGTCAACCATCCACGGGTCGAGCCTGAGCAGGAAGGCGAACCAGTAGTCGTCGGGCGTGCGGCAGGGCTGGCCCAGCGGGTGGTCGAGTTCGGTGAGCAGGGTGCGCTCCACGGTCTCTATCTGACT
>JAFUUL010000056.1 GCA_017483805.1 Prevotella sp. | reverse complement strand
CCGTAGAGGTCGCTGAAGTGGTTCGGCGTGAAAATCTCCACGCCCTCCAGCCGGTACTGCATCGTGTGGGGCGCGTTGCCATAGACCGAGATGCCGTTGCCGTCGCTCTGGCCCGACACGCCCGCGTAGGCCGTCACCAGTCGGGCGGGGTCGTTGCCGCCACCGGCGAATCGGCTGGCCTCCTCCATCGAGAGCATCACGCCGCCAACGAGCGCCGTCGGGTTCACCGTCGCCATCTTGTTCACGCGCGGCTTCACCACCACCTCCGTCAGTTCGTTGGCATTCTCGCGCAGCACGATGTCGAGCACCACTTCCTTCACGCCGACCACCTGCACCTCCTTCTGGATGCTCGGCTCGTAGCCGATGAAGCGCGATTCCACGGTGTATCGTCCCGGCTGCTTAACGTCAATCTTATAGTTTCCGTCCACGTCGGCCACGGCAGCGGCCCCGTCCAGTTCCACGACCCTCACCGTCGCGCCTATCAGCGGTTCGCCCGTCAGGGCGTCCGTCACCGTGCCGCGCAGCGTCTGCGCCTGCATGTCCGTTGCACCGCTGATGACGAGGATGGCGCCGAGCGCCCAAATCAGTTTCTTTTTCATATATCTTATTGTTTTTTTCTCCATTCTTCGGCCCTGACGGCGATGTTCTTGGCTAAGCACTCGCTGTAGAGCCACGGCTCACAACTATGGATGTCGCCCACGTTGATGAGGTCTTTGTATGGTGGATATCCGAGGCACTGTAGCCGGTGGCCACGAGGACGTGGTATTCGGGCGCGACGGTGATGGTCATAGTCTCATTGTCTGTTTCATCTTATTTGTTCAATTGCTTGACGGGAAAAGTGAAGTAGGTGTCTGGGAAAGGTTCGTCCTTCAGGGTGAAGTGCCACCACTCGGTGTCGAGAGGTTTGAAACCGTGAGCGAGCATGGCACGACGGAGAATCATGCGGTGCTCGAACTGCTCAGGGGTAATGCCTTTGTAGTCGGGATGACTCTCGGGGCCGAACCAGTCGAAGGTGCCGCCCATGTCGAGTTCCTTCTCCGTCGCCATGTCGAACAGCGTCAGGTCAACGGTCGAGCCGCGCGTGTGGCCGCTACGCTCGTAGATGTACTCCTGCTCGAAAAGCACGCTCTTGTCGAGGTCGGGGTAGAAGTAGGGCTTCATCGTTGTGTCGGCCACGTCTTGCGCCCAACGCACGAAGTGGTCCACGCCCTTCTGCGGACGGTAGGCATCGTAGATCTTCAGGCGATAGCCCTGTGCCATCACGTCGTCGCTGACGGCCTTCAGGCTGTCGGCGGCTTGCTTCGTCAGCAGGGCCGTCGGCTCCTCGTAGCCGTCGATGCGGGCTCCCACAAAGTTGTACGTGCCGTAGTAGCGAATCTCCAGAATCACATCGGGTACGACATCGGTCAGCATCACAAACTGGCTGTTATCATCGGTCGGGCTGACCGCAACTTCAGCCTTATCTTTGCTGCTTTTACAGCCGATGATTATACTTGTGCCACAGATTACGAGGATGGCGGCGAGCATCCAAAGTCTTATCTGTTTGACCTTCGGTCGAAATTTCTCACGCTCGGCAAAACTCAACCCCGTTTGGTTTTGCTCTCTCTTAATCGAAATTTTCATATCTTATTTCTTATTGATTCGTTTGGTAACACCGATGGCGCCAGTGGGACAGACCAGACGGCAGAGGTGACAGCCGACGCACTTGGTGCCGACGATGCGGGGCTGGCGGGTATCCGTATCGAAGACTATGGCCTGATGGCCGCCGTCCATGCACGATACGTGGCAGCGGCCACAGCCAATGCAGCGCTCGCGGTCAATCTTCGGATAGACAATGGTCTCGCGGTCGAGGTCGGTGGGGGTGACGAGGTTCGGCAACTCCTCGCCGACAAGGGCATCGAGCGAGGACAGGCCCCGCTCCGCGAGATAGTTCTGCAGGCCCAGGATGAGGTCGTCGATGATGCGGTAGCCGTACTGCATGACGGCGGTGCACACCTGCACGTTGCGGCAGCCCAACTGAATGAACTCCAGCGCGTCGCGCCACGTCTCA
This sequence comes from Prevotella sp., assembly GCA_017483805.1. Classification (GTDB taxonomy): domain Bacteria; phylum Bacteroidota; class Bacteroidia; order Bacteroidales; family Bacteroidaceae; genus Prevotella. Next base: position 5,954 of record JAFUUL010000056.1, on the reverse strand, counting down.
ATGCCGCCGATGCCGCTCAGTTCCACCTTCTTGCCGTGGGCACCATTGAGGACAGGATTCTGCGCCATCTCCAAGATATAACGCAGGGCGATGGGCTTGACCGCACGGCCCGACAGGCCCGAAACGGCCTTGCGACCGCTGACCTCAGCACGGTCGCCCATCGTCACCGACTTGATGGTGTTGATGGCCGAAATGGCATCGGCACCGGCGAAGTAGGAGGCCATGGCGGGTTGGTTGATTTGCGTGATGTTGGGTGTCATCTTGGGAATGACGGGAATCGAGACGCTGCGCTTCACGTAGGCCGTATAGAACAGCACCAGTTCGGGGTTCTGCCCCACGTCGCTGCCCATACCCGCCAGTCGCATCTGCGGACACGAGAAGTTCAGTTCCACGGCGTCGCAGCCTGCCTCCTCGGCCATCTTCGCCAGTTCTATCCACTGTTCCTCGGTCTGCCCCATGATGCTGGCCACGACCACCTTCGTGGGGTAATTCTGCTTCAACCGCCGCAGGATGTCGAAGTCCATCTCCACGGGGTTCTCGCTCAGTTGCTCCATGTTGCGGAAGGCGTAGAAGTCGGCCGAGCCCTCCTGCTGGCAGGCATCGAAACGGGGTGACACCTCGCGGATTTCCTGCAGGCAGATGGTCTTGTAGAACACGCCTGCCCAGCCGGCATCGAAGGCGCGGGCCACCATCTCGTAGTTCGTGCAGACGGCAGACGAAGCGAGGAAGAAGGGGTTTTCGCACGGGATGCCGCAGAAGGTGATGGAAAGAAGACCCTCCCCCTGCCCCTCCCTGCGAGGGAGGGGCAGGGGGAGGGTCTGCCTTACCATCTCCTTGATGCGTATCGGCCTGTCATAATGGATGCAGGCTCTTTCTGCCGCCTCCAAATCCTCGTCTGTACACTCGGCGACCCACCTGCCCGCCAACTTCCCATTTCCAAAACGGATGGCGCGGATGGCCCGTGCAGGGTCGCCCGTCGCGCAGGCCTTGGTGCAAGGAGCATCCTCGCACAACAGGCAGCGGCTGGCTTCTTCGTAGATGTTCAGTTTCATATATACCTTAGTTTAATGTCCTATTTTCCTGTTGGCCCTGAGCGCCATGTTCTCGCGCAGTTGGTCGCGATAGAGCCAGATTTCGCGGGTGTGATAGTTGCCCTCCACGCCCAGCAACGGCAGCATGTAGTCCTGAGCCGTGAAGCCCTCCACGATGAGCAGTCCGGTGGCGGTGTCAAGGTGGACGGTCATCGTGTCCTTCTTCTGCTGGGCTACAGGCAGCAGCGGCGATGGCTCAGTAATGAGCGAGGCACGGATGCTGTCCGTCCGCCAGTTCACGGGATTGATGGCCACGCTGCTCTTCTCCCAGCCACGCATGGTGCAGCCCGTGTCACGGACGGAATTGTAGCAGATAGTAACGCCCGTGTCGTCAGCCCCCTTGGCGGGCACGATGTGAGGCCCTGCCTCCGCGATGGTGATGCCGATGGCGTAAGCCGCAATCATCCGCTCGTAGGTCTCATTGTCCATCTCCTTCAGCAGTTCCAGCATGATGTGGGCACCCTGGCTGAATCCTGCCAGTATGAAGGGCCGACCGGCGTTATCGTGCTTCAGATAATACTTGAAAGCCCGCCGCACGTCGTCCACAGCCAATGGCATCCGTGCTGCCGTCAGACTGTCGCTTTGGAAGGTCTGCAATGAGCACTGCCGATAGTACGGCGAGAAGAAGTTCAGCGGTCCGCTCACCAGCGTATCCACACCCAGCATCTCGCCATAGAGCGGTGCCCGGAGGCTGTCGCTGTAAGTGTCGGCATAGTGGCACACCTCGCCATCGGGCAGCGTATAGTCGCCCGTCTCGGTCGAAATGATGTAGAACACGTCGGCCGCGGCCCCTCGGTCGGTGATGTACCACTGCGTAGAGTCCCTATAGTCAGGCTCGGCAGGGAAGTCCGTCGTGCTCTTCTTGTTATCAGAAAAGCAGGACATCATTGCCGTGCCGCAAATGACGAGGATGGCGGCGAGTGCCCATTGCATCATTCTTTTCATATTCCTATGAACTTTGTTGTTTCTTCGTAGCGGGCAGGGGAAATTCCCGAGCAAGCTCGCCTTATTCCCGCTGACGCGCCTACCCGTAGCCTTTCGCACCCCTGCCCGCCTGCTGTTACTCGCCGTACACTCGGGTGGTGTGCTTAATGAAGAGGCCGCCGAGCACGCTCTGGTCGACGTACTCCACCTGGGCCACCTTCGTGATGCCGCCGTTCTGGGCAGCCTGCTTGATGTTGTTCTGCTGGCCCTTTGCCGACCAGAGGCCGAGGATGATGGTCGACTTGGCCTCGCCCACCTTCTGTCCTATGGGGGCCTTCTCGGCGAGGGCGGCGCCGCTGTTGATGGTTGCGCAACTGGTCAACATAGTGGTTACGAGTGCTGCCGTGGCAGCGATGGTCATAAGATTCTTTTTCATTGTTGTTGTTGTTGTTTGCCCCCTAAGTTAGGGGGATAGTTTTCTTCATTTTAACTGTTATAAACTGATTAGGAAATAAACGCAGGAAATTACGCCCACAGCAAGGATCGTGAGCCCGGTGTAGGCCAGCGTCTCTGGACGCCAGGCCAGGAAGTCCATTAGTTTGTTCATAAACTTTGTTGTCGTTATATGAGTATTGAATTTGGCAACAAAGATAGGGAAAGACTTGCAAATATGCAAGTAGAGAGGTGTGTCAATTTGGCTAATGTACCAAATTGACACAGCATGGAAGATCAGTTTTGCTCTCGCTGCTCACGGAATTCAGAAGGCGTCATGCCGTACTGGTCGACGAAGAGGCGGCGGAGATTGCGCGGCGTCAGGCCCACCTCCTCGGCAATGGCGTTGACGGTCATGGCGGGCTGATCGCTCAGCAGGCGGCAGGCCTCGGAGAGGCGGATGCTGTTGATGTAGGCGGGGAACGACTGTCCGTCGGCGAAGTCGGTCAGCAACTGGTTGAGCACCTCACGGCGTAGGTTGAAGTGCTCGCAGGCATCCTGGCGCTGGAAGGTGGGATTGGCGTAGAGCCGTTCGGAGCGGATGGCGCTGTCCATTTGAGTGAATAGTGAATAGTTAATAGTGGACAATGAAGCGCTCGACCTCTGGTCGCTTGCTACCGAATTTGCTTCCGCACCGGGTTTCTCATCGGCGGGTGTGCTGACCGTTCCCTGTCCGCTCTCTATCATCCTGGCCAGCACACGGTTCTTCTGCTGTATGCGGCGCTTCTGGAAAAAGAGGTAGGCGGTGAAGAGCAGGATGACCAGCAGACCCGACACGGAGGCAACAGCCACGAAGGCCATCATCTGGCTTCGACTCTCAGCCTCCTGGCGTAGCATCTGCTGCTCCAAGGCGTGATAGCGGGCGATGTGCTCACGGGCCGTGACATCTCGGACACTGCGCTCAATCTGTTCGTAGACGTCTTCCACACTGCCTTGCTCGCCGAGTGTGGCGTAGGCGGCAGTCAGGCGGCTCTGCATCTGAGTGCGGTAGAAATGTATGTAGTCTGCCCGAGCGGTAGAGTCCGCAGGTTCGCGATAGGTTCCGTCATGGTAGTCCTGCGGGTGCTGCTCATAGTCGTCTAGCCGGTCGATGATGCGGCGGGCCAGAGGAAGCGTCTCCACGTATTTCTCTTCGTTGCTGAGTACATTGATCTTGCGTTTTAGGGCAATGATGGTGGCATCAAGCCAGTTGAACTGCCGGTGCTCGCGACTGTCGAGGATGGCTATCACGCTGTCTAGCCGAGCCATGCCCCGTTCACGCTGCCCCATGGCACAAAGTACCGCACCCACTTCTGCCTCTGTGCGCAGGGCTTCAGGCTCGGCATCGTCACCCTGACGGTGACACACCTCCACCAACTCCTGTGAGCGCCGCAGCCATCGAGCCGTGTCCTGCTGTTGGCGGGCCACGCAGACCAGCACCTCCAGAACATCCTGGTGCAAGCCGATGTTCATCTTTAGCGAGTCGTGCGCCAGCAACCGCTCGCCGACGACACGCGCTGAGTCGAAACGTACACCCTCAGGGCCGTGGAGCAGGGAGTCGACCGTCTGCCCCATGACGCTCCAAGCGTAGATGCGCGACCTGAAGAAGTCGCCCCTCACCTCGCTCAGATTTCCCATGATGACCGCCGAGTCGATGATCTGCAGCGCCCGCACGGGGTCGTAGTCATAGACCGCCATCGCCGCCTGCAGGGTGTAGGTGGTGTCCGCTGGCTGCATACTCTCCTCAGGAGCCTGAGCCGCCTTGCCCGTGCAGCCCATCAGCAGGAAGGCTGCAACGGCCATATATAATATAAGGTGTAACGCCTGTTTCATACGATCATTCCTTCACCACAGCCACTCTTCCTGTTCGCCGTCGTAAGCGATGGGGCCGGTCCAGCCGTAGAGGCGGCAGACGTCGGCCAGTTCATGCTGCTGCTTGGGCGTGATGAGGCGGTCGCCGCGCCGCATCTGGAAGTAGCGCTTGTGACCCCACAACTGGACGAGGTGCCTGCGAATGCTTCGCTCCATGTGGCCGGGCATCTCGTAGTACAGATTCTTGAAGCCGCGCTTCATCAGTACTCGCTCACACTTGCGGAACATCGCGCACTGCTGACCGCCCATCTGCGGATTGCGCGGGTTGATGGCGTTGTGGGCCAGCGTCGCCGTGTCGGCATACTGTCCCACCAGCCAGCGCAGGCACTGGTCGTGCAGCGGGCACTGGTCGATGAAGCACACCAGATAGTGCCCCACCCTCTCGCGCAGGGCCTCCTCCAGCGAGGGCACCTGCGCCTGTGTTTTCTCCTTTGTCTTCATTGTAGGTGCAAAGTTACGAAAAGTCGAGAGCAAAACAAAAGAATTCATTCTTTTTTTTGCCGAGACGGAGTAATTTCGCCAACTTGTTGGCAAAGTTACGAAAAAACGAGAGAAATGCAAAAGGAAAACTTGTTTTTCTTTTCATTTCCGAGTGCATAATAAGTTCGGCGTAGCCAAAGGTACGAAAAGTCGAGCGAAAAACCAAATGAATTTTTGCAAAAGCCATAAACCGTAACAAGTTTCGCGGATTTCTTTTCCATTTCGCACTTTTAACGCCCGAATCGCATAAAGTTTGCTAAAAAGTTAGATAAATTTCTCACACTCGGCAGATAAAATGCATTTTTCTGCTCTCGTTTAATCGAAATTTTGTAACTATGCAGCGAAATTTCACTCAAATACGTATTTGTTATGGCAAGACCAATCAGAGAAACTCCCGTGCTGAAGGGCGAGGACGCCTTCAACTTCGAGATGCGAAGGCTGGAGGTGGAGCACATGAGCAAGGAACAGCGGGCCGAGAACCGCCGCACGTTTGAGGCACAAGTGGCCGAGGCAAAGAAGTACATCACTGTTTGCATCTGAGCCATGAAACTTGTCCGCCTGACTCCCGACTATGAATTGACAGACTTCGACTGCGGAGACGAGCAACTCAACAATTTCCTGTTCGAGGATGCGAAGCCGTCGCTCGAACTTCGTGTAGCCAATACGTTCATCTTGGAGGATGATGGACGTATTGCTGCTTATTTCTGTATTCTCAACGACAAGGTGAGCAAGGATGGAGTCATTGGCAGCCGCTGGAAGAAGATTCGTTCGAACTTTCCACAGAGCAAGCAGTTTCGCAGTTACCCCACTATCAAGATAGGCCGGTTCGCCGTATCCAAAGACTAATAATTAAGGAGAAACAACGCATGGGCGGATAGTCGACGGAGGCGCGGGACTGTCCGCCCATTGCATACAACAGAGAGCGACATGGAACAACGATTCAAGACATCAGAGCAGGACATCGACCTACTCATCAATGGAGTTGTTATCCCCGCCATCCATGTTTCCTAAAAATCCATAAACTTCTTTTGCGCAAGTTGCTGAAAACAAGTGATAGTTTCTAAACGAAAGTAACTAACATTGAGGTTCGTTCATTGTCGTTTGAAGAAAAAGTGG
>JAFUUL010000055.1 GCA_017483805.1 Prevotella sp. | reverse complement strand
TGACATGCAGCTTGCGGTTGGTGAGCTGCTCACGGAAGTAGGGCAGCAGACGCAGGAACTCCTTCATCCGCTCGTCGGTATAGGCAGGGCTGCCCGCATGGAACATGCCCTCCAGGACCGGGTCGTCAATTTTCAGCAGGTCCTCTGTCTTCCAGCCGTTGGCCTCAATGGTCTGCATGTAGCCGTTTACGGTCTCCTTGTTGATTGGCAACTGGCGGGCGATGCCGCGGTTCGATTCTCCGTGCTGCTTCAGCTGCAGCACTTGCTTGATCAGGCTCATTTCCTTTACTGTTCCTGCCATATATGTACTGGTATTTGTTGATTTCCCAGTACAAAGATAGGTGTATAGCACCAAAGAGTGAACGGATATGGGCCGGAAAAAGGGCGAAAATGGGCTTTCCGACGTACTGGCTGGCCGGGTATGCTCCGGAAAAAGGGCGTCGTCTGTTCCCGTTACCGCAGACCAGGGTGAACGGGTATGCAGCGGAAAAAGATTGCGACCATTTCCCGATTGAACGGGTATGGGCCGGAAAAAGGGCGTCGCCGGACACCTGTTTTCGAGGTGAACGGCTATGCGCCGGAAAAAAGTCGTCTCAACAGTCAATTTGTCCATTTGTTCATCCTTTTTATAGGTGAACGGACATCAAATCATGGCATTTTCATGCCTTGCTGGGGCCTTGAAGACCTCTCGGAAAGTGAACGGGTATGGGGCGGATTACGCACACACCTTGGCGTTGAAGAAGTAGGCCGACTGGTAGAAAGGGCGCAGCAGTTGGCGGTCTTCCTCCTTGAGTACCGGCTCCAACTGGAAGATGTCGCCCACGAGCAGCAGTTGCTTGCCGCCGAAAGGCTCGTAGTTGCGGGTGAAGATGCGCAGCACCTTGTCGATGAAGTCGATGATGTCGGCGCGTACCATCGATATCTCGTCGATGATGATGAGGTCGATCTCGCGCAGCAACTTGCGCTGCTCGCTGGTGTACTTCAGTGTCTCCTTGATGTGGCGGCGGTCGTAGCGGGTGTCGTTGGGCAGTAGCGGGTGGAAGGGCAGTTTGAAGAAACTGTGCAGCGTGGCACCGCTGGCGTTGATGGCGGCGATGCCCGTGGGAGCCAGGATGACGTGCTTCTTCTTGGTGTGCTGCGACACATAGCGCAGGAATGTGGACTTGCCCGTGCCAGCCTTGCCGGTGAGGAAAAGCGAGCGGCGGGTGTAGTTGACGATCTGGAGGGCGTCCTGCCACTCCTTGTTATCCAGGTCCAGTTCCATGTGATGGCTTATTCTGTTTCAGATGGAACTACTTCGGGCGATTCTGTCTGTGCGGCAGACTCTGTGGCTTCCAGGTCTTCACCAAAGCCCTCGGGCGTGTCGGTGATGAGTGAGTCGTCAGGTTCTTCGAAATAGTAGTTGATGCACTGATACATATTACTATTGATGGTCTCGTCGTGTACAGGTGCAAACTTGGCGTGGTAGTCAGCAAAGCGCGGGTCGCTCAATACTGACTTGAAGAACAGGCCGCAGACGGGGAGGGCCGTGCGACTGCCTTGGCCAAGTTGGCCTGTGCGGAAATGGATGGCGCGATATTCGCCACCAACCCAGGCGCCGCAGACCAGACGGGGCGTGACGCCGATGAACCAGGCATCGGAGTGGTTGTTGGAAGTGCCGGTCTTGCCGCCGAAGTCGGTGTCGGGGAACTGGCGGATGTAACTCCAGAGACGCATGCTGGTTCCGCCCGGTTCGCGCAGTCCGCCCATGAGCAGTTGCTGCATGAAGAAGGCCGAGCGGTAACTGATGGCCTGACGCTGGTCGTCGGGGGCCTTGTAGATATCGTTGCCGTCGCGGTCGAGGATGCGGGTGATGAGAACGGGCTTGTGGTATTTGCCATCGTTGGCCACCGTGGAATAGGCGTTGACCAATTCAAACAGGCTGACATCGCTGGCACCGAGAGCCAGTGACGGCAGTTCCTCGAGGTTGCTCTCGATGCCCATCTTGTGGGCGGTGGCGGCAATGCGGTCGATGCCCATCTCCTGGCCCAGTTTGGCGGCCACGGAGTTGACGCTCTGGGCAAAGGCTCTTCGCAGGGTCATGTAGGACCCTGTGAAATAGCCATTTGCATTGGTGGGGGCCCAGCCATTGTCCCTGAAGTAACTGTCGACGCGGCGATCGCAGGGCGTGAGCCCTTGGTTCATGGCCTCAGTATAGACGAAGAGTTTGAAGGTGGAGCCGGGCTGTCGCTTGGCAGTCACCTTGTCATACTGCCAGGTGCTGAAGTCGAGGTCGCCCACCCATGCCTTCACGTGACCGGTGTTGGCCTCCATGGCCACGAAGCCGCAGTGCATGAAGTGCTCCATGTAGCGGATAGAGTCGAGGGTGCTCATCTCGGTCTCGAAGGCCCCGTTGTAACTGAACAACTTGACGGGGTGGGGCAGGTTGAGATAGTAGTCGATGGAGTCTGGGGCATCGGGGAACTGCTTTTCCAGTTTTTTATAGTACGGCAGCCGCTTGGCGATGCTCTCGATGAAGTTGGGTATCTCCTGATGACGCTCGTCCTGCCAGGGATTGGTCTTTCCCCAGTGCTCGTTGAACTTCTTCTGGATGTCCTGCATCTGTTCCCAGACAGCCTGCTCGGCATAACTCTGCATGCGGGTGTCGATGGTCGTATAGATCCTGAGTCCGTCGGTATAGATGTCGTGATGGCTCTCCGAGCACCACTCGCGGAGTTCGTTCTTCAGGGCTTCGCGGAAGTAGTCGGCGTCACCGTCGTAGGTCGTCTCCACGTTGAAGTCGAGCGTGATGGGCAGTTGCTTGAGCGAGTCGCACTCAGCCTGCGTCAGGTGGCCGTGGGCTAGCATATTGTTGAGCACCACGTTGCGGCGGTTGAGACTGTTCTCAGGATGCAGACGGGGGTTGTAGTAGGTGGTGGCCTTCAACATACCCACCAGTACGGCGGCCTGTTCGGGTGTCAGGTCCTGGGGCGTCGTGCCGAAATAGGTCTTGCAGGCCGTCTTGATGCCGAACGAGTTGGAGCCGAAGTCCACGGTGTTGGCATACATCGTGAGGATGTCCTCCTTGCTGAAGTTCATCTCCAACTTGATGGCGGTGATCCACTCCTTGGTCTTCATGATGAGCATCTTGACGCCGGGGATGTTGCCCAGCAGACCGGTGGAGTATTCGGTACGTACGCGGAAGAGGTTCTTGGCAAGTTGCTGTGTGATGGTCGACGCCCCGCGGGCATCGCCGTGTACCACATAGTCCTTCAGGGCAGCGGCGAAGGCCTGGAAGTCGACGCCGAAGTGTTGGTAGTAGCGCTCGTCCTCGGTAGAGATGAGGGCCTCCCAGAACACCTTGTTCACCTCCTCGTACTTCACGGGGGTGCGGTTCTCGCTGAAGTACTTGCCGATGAGCACGCTGTCGGCACTGTAGATTTCAGAAGCCTCGGCGGGGCGTGTGTTGAGGATGGTGCTCATGCTGGGCGACTTGCCGAAGAGGCCCAAAAAGTTGATGTCGACAGCCCCCAGATAGAGCAGCAGGGCCACGATGAGTGAAGCGATGGTGGAGACAATCTTGATATACCATGGGCGACCCTTGAAGATGCCGACATACCACTTGAAGGCAGCCTTGATGTACTGCCAGACGACTGATAATATGTGCTTCACTTTATCCATGTTGCTCAATGTGTTTGATAATTTGTTCTTTGTCATCGGGGCTGAACCACGCGATGTCGGGATCCTTCTTGAACCACGTCAGTTGTTTGCGGGCATAGCGGCGGGTGTTGCCCTTCAGGCGTTCCACAGCCTCGTTGAGCGGCCAGGTGCCGTCGAGATAGGCAAACATCTCCTTGTAGCCCACGGTGTTCAGGGCGTTCAGATGGCGACGGTCGTACAGGCTGCGAGCCTCGTCGAGCAGTCCGTCGGCCATCATCTGGTCCACACGGCGGTTGATGCGCTCGTACAGTTCCTCGCGGGGCCGGTTCAGGGCTATCTTGACGATGTCGAAGGGGCGTTGCTTGCGCCGGTTAGTCCTGAACGAGGTGTAGGTGCGGCCAGTCATGTGGCAGATCTCCAGTGCATGCACCACGCGCCGTGGATTGTTGCGGTCTACGATGGCGTAGTGCTCGGGGTCGAGGACTTTCAGTTCGTCGCACAACCGCTCCAGCCCCTCTTCGGCTAGTCGGCGCTTCATGGTGGCGCGGGTCTCGTCGTCGATGGTCGGGATGTCATCGATGCCATTGCAGACGGCATCGATGTACATCATGCTGCCGCCGGCCATCAGGGCATAGTCGCTTTGCAGGAAGAGCGTGTCGAGCAGGGCCGTCACCTGCTCCTCATACATCGACGCGCTGTAGTAGCCGTCGAGGGGCAGCGTACCCACAAAGTAGTGCCGCACCTGCCGAAGTTGTGTTTCGGTGGGCGCGGCAGTACCTATTCTCATGTCCTGATAAATTTGGCGGCTGTCAGCATTGATGATGGGGATGCCGAAGTGTCTGGCAATGTGAAGGCACAACTCTGTCTTTCCCACAGCCGTTGGCCCCGTGACCACTATGAGTGTCTTAGCCTTCACTTATCACTCATCACTTTTCACTTATCTGATAATGCCTCGTTTCGAGTTCTCGATGAACGAGCAGATGTATTCCACCTCCTTCGAGTCGGGATACTTGGTGCGTGCCTCGGCAATGCCGTCCTTCAGGATGCCCTGGGCGTAGATGATGCGGTAGGCATCGTGGATCATCTCGATGGTCTCGTTGGAGAAGCCGCGACGGCGCAGGCCAATCAGGTTGACACCGGCAAAACGTACAGGCTCCTTGCCTGCGATGACGTAGGGCGGGATGTCCTGGCTGGTGCGTGTGCCGCCCTGCACCATCACGTAGCCGCCGATGTTGTTGAACTGGTGGACGAGCACCTCGGCGGAGATGATGGCATTGTCATCAACCACGACCTCGCCGGCGAACTTCGTGGAGTTGCCGATGATGCAGCCGTTGCCGATCACGCAGTCGTGGGCCACGTGCATGTTCTCCATCAGCAGGTTGCCTGAACCTACGACGGTCTGGCCCTTCGAGGCCGTGCCGCGGCTGATGGTCACGTTCTCGCGGATAGAGTTGTTGTCACCGATGACGCAGACGGTCTCCTCGCCCTTGAACTTCAGGTCCTGGGGCTTGGTGGAGATGCTGGCACCGGGGAAAAACTCGTTGCCGTTGCCGATACGGGCACCCTCATGAACGGTGACGCTGTTCAGGAAACGGTTGTTGTCGCCAATCACCACGTTCTTGTCGATGACGCAGAAAGGCCCGATGATGTTGCCGTCGCCCAGTTTTGCCTCCGGGTCGACAATGGCCATTGGGTGTATTTGATTCATAATGCTTATTTGTTCTTAACGATTTGTGCAGTAAATGTTGCTTCAGACACGATCTTGTCGCCAACGAAGGCATAGCCGCGCATGGAGGAGATGCCGTGGCGCAGCGGAGCCAGCAGTTCCACCTTGAAGAGCAGCGTGTCGCCGGGCACCACCTTCTGACGGAACTTCACGCCATCGATCTTCATGAAGTAGGTGCTCCAGCGCTCGGGCTCCTCGACGCTGTTCAGTACCAGCAGGCCGCCCACCTGGGCCATGGCCTCGATCTGCAGGACGCCAGGCATGACGGGCTCCTGGGGGAAGTGACCGGTGAAGAAGGGCTCATTGGAGGTGATGTTCTTCACGCCGACGATGCTGGAGGGACCAATCTCGATGACCTTGTCGACCAACTGCATGGGATAGCGGTGGGGCAGCAGTTCGCGGATGCGGTTCACGTCCATCACCGGCTCCTCATTGGGATCGTAGACAGGGGCTTGAATCTCGTGCTTCCTGATCTCCTTTCTCACCTCGCGGGCAAACTTGTTGTTGATGGTATGGCCTGGACGGGTGGCCACGATGCGACCCTTGATGGGCTTACCGATGAGGGCCATGTCGCCCACGATGTCGAGCAGTTTGTGGCGGGTGCACTCGTTCTCCCACATCAGCGGCTTGTGCTGGATGTAGCCCAACTCGGTGGCGTCGCGGTGCTCTACGTGCAGCAGGTCGGCCAGCATGTCCAGACGCTCCTGAGTGGTCTGACGCTCGTAGATGACGATGGCATTGTCCATGTCGCCACCCTTGATCAGGTTAGCCTGCAGCAATGGCTCAATGTCGCGCACGAAAACAAAGGTACGTGCGGGAGCAATCTCCTCGGGGAACTTGGCCGGGTTGTCGAGTGTGGCAAACTGGCTGTTGATGAACTTCGACTCAAACGAGCACATGGCCGTGATGGAGAACTCGTCGTCGGGCAGGATGGTAATGCACGAGCCCGTTGTCTCGTCCTTCACCTCCAGTTTCTTGCGGATGATGTACCAGTCCTTCGGGGCGTTCTGCTCCTCGACACCTATCTCGTTGATCTTCTCCACATACTTGATGGCAGAGCCGTCGAGGATGGGGAACTCAGGTCCGTTCACCTGAATCAGACAGTTGTCGATACCGAGGGCATAGAGTGCCGACAGGCCATGCTCGACGGTAGACACCCTGGCGTCGCCTTTTCCCAGGACGGTGCCGCGCTGAGTGTCGACCACATTCTCGGCAATGGCATCGATGACGGGCATGCCCTCGAGGTCGATGCGCTGAATTTTATAACCATGATTCTCTGGGGCGGGGTTGAAAGTCACTGTGAGGCTCAACCCGGTGTGCAGTCCTTTGCCGCAGAGCGAGAAACTGCCTTTCAGAGTCTTTTGTTTCATATCTTCGTTAATTAAGTTTTTCTTTCAGTTCTGCCAGTTCCTTCTTCAACTGGGCCAGTTCGCGGTACATCTCGGGCAGATGCTTCATCACGGCCGACGACTTGAAGAATACCTTGGGATCGATGGCGGGCGTGCCGATGAGTTGCTCACCGCCCTTGGTGTTGCTGATGACACCGGCCTGGGCACCGATGAAGGTGCGGTCGGCTATCTTGATGTGGCCGGAGAAACCGGCCTGTCCGCCCACCATGCACCAAGCGCCAATCTTCGTGCTGCCTGCCAGGCCTACCTGGGCCGACATGACGGTGTTCTCGCCGACTTCGCAGTTGTGGGCCACCTGAATGAGGTTGTCCAGTTTGACTCCCTTGTGAACGACGGTGGCTCCCATCGTGGAACGGTCCACACAGGTGTTGGCACCAATCTCCACGTTGTCCTCGATGATGACGATGCCAATCTGGGGAATCTTGTCGTAGCCCTCGGCGCCAGGAGCGAAGCCGAAACCGTCGGCACCAATCACACTGCCGGAGTGGATGGTGACATTGTCGCCCAGTTGGCAACCCTGATAGATGGTCACGTTAGGATAGAACAGACCGTTCTGACCGATCTTCACGTTGTCGCCGATGACGGTATGGGGATAGATCTGCGTACCGTCGCCAATGATGGCACCGTCGCCGATGCAGGCAAAGGCGCCGATGTAGACATCCTTGCCGATGGTGGCCTTGGGCGAAACGAAAGCCAGACTGTCGATGCCACTCTTCTTGGGCTTCACCGACTCGTAGAACTGCAGCAGTTTGGCCACGGCCTCGTAGGCATTGCTCACCCTGATGAGGGTGGCACTGACGGGATGCTCCAGTTCCACATCGTCATTGATCAGGACGATGGTCGACTTGGTCTCGTAGAGATAATGGGTGTATTTGGGATTCGAAAGGAACGAGATGGCTCCTTCCTGGCCTTCCTCAATCTTTGCAAAAGTGTGAACGGCAGCGTTCTCGTTGCCTTCTATTCGCCCGCCGATAAGTCCGGCGATTTGTTTGGCTGTAAACTCCATATTGTGATTAGATTTACTTTTAGAGTGCAAAGATACGCAATTTTATTTAAATCGTTGGTAACAAAGGTAATATTTTCGTATTTTTTTAGAAAGAAGAGCCACATTCAGCAGTTCTGAGGCTTCGGAGATGTCTTTTATCGTGCCATCCTTGTATAAAACGTCGATGGAGTCATCGTCGACCGAATACATATCTTTCTGGATGGTGTTGAGGCTCATCAGGTAGTGGGCGTCGGCCAGGTCGATGCCTATTTTCTCGGCTATCTCCTTCTGAATGGCGTCGATGTAGTCCTGACTGACAGGCTCGTCGTGCACCTCGACTTTGAAGATGCGACGATCCAGCATGTCGGTGGCCAGCGTGGCCAGAATCTTGTCGTCGGAGTGCTTCCAGGCCTTCATGGCACTCCAGATGTCGGAATCGTCCAGTTCCTCGTACATCTGCAGAGCCTCCGGATGCAGGGTGAACCACTGGGCGTCGACATCGTTGTTGATGAAATAGGAGAGGGCGGGGGAGGCGAAGACCTCGCAGCCCTGCTTGGCCAGGTCCTTTGCTCTGGTCAGCATGTTGACCAGCACCTTCTCGTAGGCCACGGCCGTCTTGTGCAGATAGACCTGCCAGTACATTAGGCGGCGCGTGGTGAGATAGTTCTCCAGCGAGTAGATGCCTTTGTGCTCCACCACCAGCCGGTCGTCCACCACGTTGAGCATCTTGATGATGCGGGCGGAGCCGATGTTGCCCTCGGTGACGCCTGTGAAGAACGAGTCGCGTCGCAGGTAATCCAGGCGGTCCATGTCGAGTTGAGAGGAGATGAGTTGGTGGAGGAATCGCTTGGGATACTGATCCTTGAAGATGGCGATGGCCAGATTGAGACGGCCGCCCAGGTCGTGGTTGATCTGCTCCATCATCAGCAGCGAGATGTCCTCGTGGGAGATGCCGCTGATGAGCGTGTTCTCCAGCACATGGGAGAAAGGCCCGTGACCGATGTCGTGCATCAGGATGGCGGCCTGCACGGCCTCTGCCTCAGAGTCGAAGATGAACTGTCCCTTCTGCTGCAGCGAGAGGATGGCCTCGCTCATCAGATGGAAGGCTCCAAGCGAATGCTGGAAGCGCGTGTGGCGTGCCCCGGGATAGACCACGGAGGCCAGTCCTAATTGATTGATGCGGTTCAGGCGTTGAAACAGAGGGTGCTTGACAATGTCGTAGAGCAGTCCGCGCGGAATCTTGATGAATCCGAAGACGGGGTCGTTGATGATTTTGGCGTCGTTCATACCGATGGTGATGGTGTTTGCAAAGAAAGGTGGCGTGTTAGGCCACCTTTCTGTCGCGTATGTCGGAATTAATCTTCTTCCTTGAGTTCTGCCTCGTGCTCCTTGATGAGAGCCTGCTGGATGTCGTTCGGTACCAGTTCGTAACTTGAGAACTTGGTGCTGAACGAAGCACGTCCGCCAGTGAGCGAACTCAGGGCGATAGAGTAACTGCTGAGTTCCTTCAGAGGAATCTTGGCGTTCAACTTCTGGTAGCCGGCCTCAGAGTCCATGCCCATGATGATGGCACGACGGCCCTGTAGGTCGCTCATCACGTCGCCCATGTAGTCGGCGGGAACGAGCACTTCCAGATCGTAGATGGGCTCCAGCACCTTAGGACCGGCCTCCTTGAAGGCAGCCGAGAAGGCGTTGCGGGCAGCCAGCATGAACGACAGTTCGTTGGAGTCGACGGGGTGCATCTTGCCGTCGTAGACGATGACGCGGACGTCACGGGCATACGAACCGGTCAGCGGGCCCTGTTCCATGCGCTGCATGATACCCTTCAGGATGGCAGGCATGAAGCGCAGGTCGATGGCACCACCCACCACGCTGTTGATGAAGACGAGTTTGCCGCCCCATTCCAGGTCGATCTCTTCCTTGCCCTTGATGTTCATCTTGAACTCCTGGCCGTTGATGGTGAAACTCACGGGATCTTCCATGCCCTCGGTGTAGGGCTCGATGATGAGGTGAACCTCGCCGAACTGACCGCTACCACCCGACTGCTTCTTGTGACGATAGTCGGCACGGGCCATCTTCGAGATGGTCTCACGATAGGGAATCTTAGGCTCCTGATATACCACCTGAATCTTCTCGTTGTTCTCCATACGCCACTTCAGTGTGCGCAGGTGGAACTCACCCTGACCATGGACGATGATCTGGCGCAGTTCCTTCGACTGCTCCACCACCCATGTCGGGTCTTCCTGGCGCATCTTCTGCAGAGCCACCATCATCTTCTCGGTCTCAGCCTCGTTGACAGCCTTGATGGCACGAGAGAACTTGGAGTTAGGATATTTGATGAAATCGAACTTGTTGTCCACGTCCTTGGCATTCAGCGTGTTACCGGTCTTCACATCCTTCAGTTTCACGGTGCAACCGATATCGCCGGCCACCAGTTGGTCAACCTGGATACGGTTGGCACCGGCACAGGCATACAGGGTGCCGATGCGCTCCTTCGAGCCACGGTCGGCATTGGTCAGGTCGTCGCCGCTCTTCACCACGCCGCTCATCACCTTGAAGTACTGCACCTCACCGATGTGGGGCTCCACGCCGGTCTTGAAGAAGTAGAGTGATGTGGGAGCCGAAGCGTCGGCAGGCACATCCTTGCCGGCGGTGTTCTGGATAACAGGCATCTCGCTGACGAAGGGCACCACGTTGCCGAGGAACTCCATCAGACGGCGCACACCCATGTCGCGGCCGGCGCAGACACAGAATACGGGGAAAATGCTGCGGGTGACCAGACCCTTGCGGATGCCCTCACGCATCTCGTCCTCGGTCAGGTCCTCACTCTCGAAGAACTTCTCCATCAGCGTGTCGTCGCCGGCAGCGGCGGCTTCCACCAGAGCAGCCTTCATCTCCTTGGCCTTTTCCAACTGGTCGGCAGGAATATCTTCGATGATGGGAGCGCCACCCTCGGGCTTCCACGAATATTTCTTCATCAGCAGCACGTCGATGACGGCATTGAAGCCGGCACCCGTGGCAATGGGGTACTGAACGGGCACGCAGTTGTTGCCGTAGACCTCGCGCAACTGACCCAGAATCTGGTCGAAGTCGCAGTTGTCACGATCCAATTGGTTCACCAAGAAGATGACGGGCTTCTTCAGTTTGTCGGTATTGCGGAAGGCGTTCATCGTGCCCACCTCGGGACCATACTGGCCATTGACCAGGATGACGGCCTGGTCGGTCACGTTCAGAGCCGTGATGGCACCACCTACGAAGTCGTCAGAACCCGGGCAGTCGATGATGTTCAGTTTCTTGTTGTTCCACTCCACGTGGAAGACAGTGGAGAACACTGAATAGCCATACTCTTGCTCTACGGGGAAGTAGTCGCTCATGGTGTTCTTACCCTCTACGGTGCCGCGGCGCTTGATGATGCCAGCCTCGTAAACCATTGCTTCGGCAAGAGTGGTCTTGCCGCTACCCGCACTGCCAAGCAGTGCAATGTTCTTGATCTCGTTAGTCTGATAAATCTTCATGACATTTATAATTTTAGGTTATATAATTCAAAAGACGGCTCGAAATTAGTCATTTTTTATCAAAATACCAAAGAAACCTTTTAAATATTAAACAAAATTAGTATTTTTGCAGTCGTTATGGCAGGAATATACATACATATACCGTTTTGCAAGAGCCGTTGTGTGTATTGCGACTTCTATTCTACCACGGGACTGGAGTGGCGTCAGCGATATGTCGATGCGGTGTGCTGGGAGTACCAGATGAGACCGTATATAAATAAGGTACGCGTGCGCACTATATATATAGGTGGAGGCACACCTTCGCAGTTGACCATTCCCCAACTGCGGCAGTTGCTCGAAGCGTTGCCGACGGCCGACGCGGAGGAGGTGACGCTGGAGTGCAATCCGGATGACGTGACTGATGAGTTCGTCAGTGGGCTTTCATCACTGCCTGTCAACCGCGTCAGCATGGGGGCACAGACCTTCAGCGACGAGCGACTGCGCTTTCTGCACCGTCGTCACGAGGCCAGTCAGGTGGCTCAAGCCGTGGAGCGTCTGCGCAGTATCGGTATCGGCAACATCAGTGTAGACCTGATCTATGGATTTCCCGATGAGACGCTGGACGACTGGCATGAGGATATGGAGGCGGCCCTGCAGTTGCAGGTCGAACATCTGTCGGCCTATGCGTTGCAGTACGAGACGGGCACGCTATTGGGGCGATGGCTGGAGGAAGGTCGGATCAGGGAGGTCGACGAGGAACTGTCGCGCCGGATGTACTACGACCTGATTGACCGGTTGGCTACGGCTGGCTATGAGCACTACGAGATCAGCAACTTTGCCCGTCCTGGCTTCCGTTCGCGGCATAATAGCGGCTACTGGAACCAGACCTCCTACCTGGGACTGGGGGCGGCAGCACATTCCTTCGATGGGCAGAGTCGCCAGTGGAATGTGGCCGATATCCGCCAGTATATTGAAAGTATCGAGACGGGAAATCCCTGTGTGGAACGGGAGGAACTGGATGCCGACACACGCTACAACGAGATGGTGATGACCGCCCTTCGCACTTGTGAGGGCCTCTCGCTCTCATCGCTCTCCGGTGAGCAAAGGGCCTACAGCCTTCGGCTGGCCGCACCTTACCTGCAGTCGAACCTGCTGAAAAAGACTGATGACCATATCCGACTGACCCGCGAAGGGCTTTTCGTCAGCGATATGGTCATCAGCGACTTGATGATGGTGTAGGGCGCGTTCAGATGTCTGCACGGTCCAGTTCGGCAGCCATCTCCTGCTGCAGTTCGCGGGCCTTGTTGCCGGCCACCTCGGCAAAGTGGTCGTCGTTGCAGGTATAGATGATGCCGCGACTGCTGTTCACCAGCAGGCCACAATCCTTAGTCATGCCATACTTGCACACCTCCTGGAGTGAACCGCCCTGTGCACCGACGCCGGGCACCAGCAGGAAATGGTCGGGAGCCACGCGGCGGATGTCCTCGAACATCTGGCCCTGTGTGGCACCGACAACATACATCATATTCTCCGTGGTGCCCCATTGCTGACTCTTCTTCAGCACCTTCTCAAACAGGCGTTCGCCCTGTGCGTCTTCGGTGAGTTGGAAATCGTGAGAGCCCTTATTGCTGGTCAGTGCCAGAAGGATGACCCATTTGCCTTCGTACTGCAGGAAGGGAGTGACGGAATCCTCACCCATGTAGGGGGCCACCGTCAGTGCGTCGATGTCGTACTCCTCGAAGAAGGTGCGGGCATACATCTGGCTGGTGTTGCCTATATCGCCGCGCTTGGCGTCGGCAATGATAAAGTGGTGCGGATGCTTCTCCTTCAGGTAGTCGCAGGTCTTCACAAAGGCTTCCATGCCTTTCAGGCCGTAAGCCTCGTAGAAAGCCAGGTTAGGCTTGTAGGCCACGCAGTAGGGGGCGGTGGCATCGATGATGGCCTTGTTGAACTCGAAGATGGGGTCGTGCAGGTCGAACACGCACTGTGGCATCTTCTTGGGGTCGGTGTCCAGTCCTACGCAGAGGAACGACCGCTTCTGTTTGATCTGTTGTATCAGTTCTTGTCTTGTCATTGCTGCTTGTTTTTTCTAGTTTTGGGGCTTTTGTTTGTTGCTGTACTACAGCAACATACTTGACTATAGTTCGCTCTCCTTCATGCGTTCTGCATTCTCGGCCACGGTCAGGGCATCAATCATGGCCTGAATGTCGCCGCCCAGAAAGCCCTGCAGGTCGTGGGTGGTGTAGCCGATGCGATGGTCGGTCACGCGGCCCTGTGGGAAGTTGTAGGTGCGGATCTTGGCACTTCGGTCACCCGTCGAGACGAGGGTCTTGCGGCGCGAGGCGATGTCGTCCATATACTTCTGGTGCTCCTTGTCATATATAAAAGTGTACAGGCGCGAGAGGGCACGCTCCTTGTTCTTCGGCTGGTCACGGGTTTCGGTACACTCGATGAGTATTTCCTCTGTCTCGCCCGTGTTGGGGTTCTTCCACATATAGCGCAGACGAACGCCCGATTCCACCTTGTTCACGTTCTGACCACCGGCACCGCTCGAGCGGAAGGTGTCCCACTTGATCTCGCCCTCATTGATGTGTACCTCAAACTTGTCGGCTTCAGGCAGCACGGCCACGGTGGCAGCACTGGTGTGCATGCGGCCTTGGGTCTCAGTGGCGGGCACACGCTGTACACGGTGTACGCCGCTCTCATATTTCAGCGTACCATAGACATCGGCACCGCTGACGGCGAAGTCGATCTCCTTATAGCCACCCACGGCACCTTCGCTGACGCTGGTCACCGAGAGGTTCCAACCCTTGGAGTCGCAGAAACTCTTGTACATCTTGAACAGGTCGCCGGCAAAGAGGCAGGCTTCGTCGCCACCGGTTCCGGCGCGAATCTCCATCTGCACGTTCTTCGCATCCTCGGGATCCTTCGGGATGAGGGCAATCTTGATCTCCTCCTCCAACTTGGGTTGCAGGGCCTCGTTTTCGGCAAGTTCCTCGCGAGCCATCTCCTTCATCTCCGGGTCGGTCTCGTTGGCCAGGATGTCCTTGGCCTCCTTGATGCTGTTGAGGCAGGCAATGTAGCGCTTGCGGGCATCCATGATGTCGCCCAGGTCCTTGTATTCCTTGGTCAGTTTCACGAAACGGTTCTGGTCGGCAATCACGCTGGGGTCGGTAATCAGGGTCGACACCTCCTCGAAGCGGGCCTCCAGGCCGTCCAGTTTCTGTAGTATGCTATTATTTTCCATTTAGTAATTGAATGTTCCAAATTCAGAGTTGATGGTCAGGCTCTTCTGGCCTTCCTCGATATGGCCGACCACCTGGGCGTCGATGTTGAATGACTTCGAGACGGCGATGACCTGCTCGGCGACCTCGGGACGGACGTAGATCTCCATGCGGTGACCCATGTTGAACACCTGGTACATCTCGCGCCAGTTGGTGCCGGAGCACTCGTGGATGGCACGGAAGAGCGGGGGGACGGGGAACATGTTGTCCTTCACTACGCGGCAGTTGTCGCTCACGAAGTGGAGCACCTTGGTCTGTGCGCCGCCGGTGCAATGCACCATGCCGTGGATCTCTGGGCGCAGTTCGTCCAGCAGACGCTTGATGACAGGGGCATAGGTGCGGGTGGGGGAGAGCACTAGTTGGCCCATGTCTGGCAGTTTGGCGTGTTGACATGATATGTCAACATACGGGACGGGGTCTGTCAGCCGGTAGTTGCCGCTATAGACGAGATCGTCGGGGACGGCGTGGTCGAAACTCTCGGGATATTTCTCGGCCAGATACTTGGCGAAGACATCGTGGCGGGCGGAGGTGAGGCCGTTGCTGCCCATGCCGCCGTTGTAGCGATGCTCGTAGGTGGCCTGACCAGTGGAGGAGAGGCCTACGATGACGTCGCCCGGACAGATGTTGGCATTGTCGATCACATCGCTGCGCTTCATGCGGCAGGTGACGGTGCTGTCGACGATGATGGTACGAACGAGGTCGCCCACGTCGGCCGTCTCACCGCCTGTAGGCCAGATGCCGATACCCATCTCGCGCAGTTCGCCGAGCAGTTCGTCGGTGCCGTTGATGATGGCAGAAATGACTTCTCCCGGCACCAGCATTTTGTTGCGGCCTATGGTAGAGGAAACGAGAATGTTGTCCACGGCACCCACACAGAGCAGGTCGTCGGTGTTCATCACGATGGCATCCTGGGCAATGCCTTTCCAGACGCTTAGGTCGCCCGTCTCTTTCCAGTACATATAGGCGAGACTCGACTTGGTGCCTGCGCCGTCGGCGTGCATGATGTTGCAGTACTCAGGGTCGCCGCCCAGAATGTCGGGTATGATCTTGCAGAAAGCCTGTGGGAAGATGCCCTTGTCAATGTTCTTGATGGCGTTGTGAACGTCCTCCTTGGCGGCACTCACGCCACGCATCATGTATCTGTTGTCCATTTTTTACCTTTTTACTTTTTCACCTTTTTACTTTTTCACCTTTTTACCTTTTTACTTTTCCTTCCCGTTCCAGAACTCCCACGAGGCGAAAGCCTGCAGAAGCAGCATTTCCAACCCGTTCTTCACACTGGCCCCTTGCTCGGCTCCGCGCTTCATGAACAGGGTCTCGTCGGGATTGTAGATCAGGTCGTACAGGATGTTGTTCTCGTCCATGGCCTCGTAGGGCAGGTCGGGGCACTCCTCAGTCTTGGGGAACATGCCCACGGGGGTGCAGTTGACGATGACATTATACTCGCGAACCACCTCGGGCGTGATGTCCTCGTAGCAGATGGTCTCCGGCCGACGGTAACGGCTCACGTAGACGGTCTCCAGTCCCAGCGACTTCAAACCATAGTTGACGGCTTTCGATGCGCCGCCAGTGCCCAGGATGAGCGCCTTCTGGTGGTGCTTTTCCAGCATTGGCTCGATGCTCTGCGTGAAGCCGATGACATCGCTGTTGAAGCCTTTCAACTTGATGTTGTTGCCCTCATGGGTCACGCGGATCACGTTGACGGCACCGATGGCGCGGGCCTCAGGGCTGATCAGGTCCAGATACTCCATCACCTTCTCCTTGTAGGGGATGGTCACGTTGAGTCCCTTCAGTTCGGGATTAGAATCCAGCACTTCGATGAGGTTCTCAATGTTGGGAATCTCGAAGTTCATATACCTGGCATTGATGCCTTCATCGGCAAACTTCTGATTAAAGTAACTGATGGAGAACGAATGCCCGAGCGGGTAGCCTATAAGTCCGTACTTATCCATGTCTGTTGTGGTTTATTTGGTTGCAAAATACATCGTGCAGATGCCGAAGGTGAGCCGTCGGAAACCGGCTTCCCTGAAGCCTGCCTGCCTGAGGATCTCCTGCATGCGCTCGCCCTGAGGGAAGGCCTCGATGGTCTTGGTCAGATACGAGTAGGCACTGGTGTCCTTGGAGATGAGCCGTCCGTAGGTGGGCAGCACCGTGTGGGAGTAGATGCGGAAGAGCCAGTTCATGGGGAAGGTGACCGGCGTGGTCAGTTCCACGATGCTCAGGTGGCCGCCGGGCTTCAGTACGCGGCACATCTCCTGAAGACCGCGGTCCAGGTCGGCAAAGTTCCTGATGCCGAAGGCCGCCGTCACTGCATCGAAGGTGTTGTCGGCATACGACAGGTTCAGGCAGTCCTCCTTGGCAAACGAGATGGTGTCCTGCAGGCCAAGTTGGCCGACCTTCTGCCGTCCGATCTCCATCATCCCCTCGCTGATGTCGGCCCCGATGAGGCTCAGGGGCTTAAGCATCTGTGCGGCGAGGATGGCAAAGTCGCCTGTGCCCGTGGCGATGTCGAGCATCGTCTGCGGACGGTAGGGCGCCAGTTGCAGGATGGCCTTCTTGCGCCATCCCCGGTCGATGTTCCACGACAGACGGTGGTTCAGTTTGTCATAGTTGGGGGCTATGTTGTCGAACATCTGCTCCACCTGCTGCGCCTTCTCGCCTTCGTGGTAGGGGTTGATTTTTTCCTGCTTGTACATCTTCTTCCTTGGTGGGTTGCGACGAGGTCGCAACATACTCTACCTCTTTTTTTATCTGTTCTTCAGCCACTGGCTCACGTTCTGCTCGATGCGGGCGGCAATGTCGCCGGTCTCCTCGGCACGGTTGAAGCGGGTGCCGGTGATATGCTCGTAGAGTTCGATGTAGCGCTCCGAGACGCTCTCGGCATACTCGTCGGTAATCTCCGGCATCACCTGACCGGGCTCGTTCATGAAGTTGTGCTCGATGAGCCACTGGCGCACAAACTCCTTGGAGAGTTGACGCTGGGGCTCGCCCTTGGCCAGTTTCTCCTCGTAGCCGTCGGCATAGAAGTAGCGGCTCGAGTCGGGCGTGTGGATTTCGTCGATGAGGTACACCTGGCCGTCGCGCTTGCCGAATTCATACTTGGTGTCCACCAGTATCAATCCGCGCTGTGCGGCAATCTCCTGTCCGCGGGCAAAGATATGGCGGGTGTAGTCCTCCATCACGGCATAGTCCTCGGCAGAGACGAGGCCCTGGGCGATGATCTCTTCCTTCGAGATGTTCATGTCGTGACCCTCGTCGGCCTTGGTGGTCGGGGTGATGATGGGCTCGGGGAATCGCTCGTTCTCCCTCATGCCGTCGGGCAGTCGTACGCCGCAGAGTTCGCGGCAGCCGTTCTTGTACTCACGCCATGCGGAGCCGGTCAGAATCGAGCGGATGATCATCTCTACGCGGAAGCCCTCGCACTTCAGGCCCACCGTCACCATGGGGTCGGGGGTGGCCAGTTTCCAGTTGGGGCAGATGTCGGTGGTTGCGTCCAGAAACTGGGCGGCAATCTGGTTGAGCACCTGACCTTTGAAGGGGATGCCCTTGGGCAGCACAACGTCGAAGGCCGAGATGCGATCGGTGGCCACCATGACCATCAGGTCGTCATTGATGTTGTACACGTCACGGACCTTGCCGTGGTAAACGCTCTTCTGTCCTTCGAAGTGGAAGTCAGTCTTTGTTAATGCTTTCATTGTTCTTATATTCTTTGTCGTAATTTTCGTATGCATTGACGATGCGTGTCACCAGTTTGTGGCGCACGATGTCCTTCTGCGTCAGGTTGACCACGCCGATGCCTTCCACATTATTTAATATATGTAAGGCCTCGATGAGTCCGCTCTTCTGGGAGTGAGGCAGGTCAATCTGCGTCATGTCGCCGGTAATGATCATTTTTGTGTTCCATCCCATGCGGGTCAGGAACATGCGGATCTGTGCCGGCGTGGTGTTCTGTGCCTCGTCCAGTATGACCACCGCGTCGCTCAGCGTGCGGCCGCGCATGAAGGCCAGGGGTGCTATCTGTATCTGGTGCTTCTCCATCATGTCCTGCAGTTTCATCTGCGGTATCATGTCCTCCAGTGCGTCGTAGAGCGGCTGCAGATAGGGGTCTATCTTGTCCTTCATGTCGCCTGGCAGGAAGCCCAGTTTCTCGCCGGCCTCGACGGCTGGTCGCGAGAGGATGATCTTCTTGGCCGTCTTCTCCTTCAGCGCCTTCACGGCCAGGGCTATCGACAGGTAGGTCTTGCCCGTGCCAGCTGGCCCTACGGCAAACACCATGTCGTTCTCCTGATAGGCGTCTATCAGCCGCTGCTGGTTCTCGGTGCGGGCCTTGATGGGGCGTCCGGCCGTGGAGTAGACCACCACACCGTCGGGCACTTCGTCACGAGTACGCTTACCCTTGACGATTTCCAGAATGTCCTCCTCGGTCAGCGTGTTGAAGCGCAGCACATGCTGGCGCATCTTCTCGCTGCTCTCCTCGAAGGCTGCCATCTGCTCCTCGTCGCCCATGATGCGGATCACGTTGTCGCGAGCCACGATGCGCAACTTGGGGTACAGGGCGCGCATCATCTGCAGATGCACATTGCCAACCCCATAGAATACAACGGGGTCGATGTCCTCTAAAACGATATGCTTCTCTATCAAAACTTTCTTTTAAAATACGTATTTCTGAATTTGCCTGCAAAGTTACGAAATAAGTGAGAGAAAAACGAATAAAAAAGCCATTTTCTTTCTTTTCGGCGACACTTCTTTTACCTGAGATAAGGGTTCATGCGCACTTCGTCGGCTATCAGCGTGCGAGGGCCGTGGCCGGGATAGGCCATAGTGTCGTGGGGTAGGGCGGCTAACGTGGCGGCGAGGCTCTGCGCCAACTCCTGCCACGAACCGCCGGGCAGGTCGGTGCGCCCCACGCTCATGCGGAACAGGGTGTCGCCTGTGAACACCACCTTCTCCTCGGCGCAATAGAAGCACAGGCCGCCCAGAGAGTGGCCGGGCGTGTGGATGACCTGCAGCCGATGGGTGCCGAAGGTGATGACGTCGCCGTCAGCCAGCAGCGTGCCCACGGGGGGCGACTGGCGGCTGTAGCCGATGCCGATGTCCATCTCGTCGCATTGCCTGGACAGGTCGGCTATGAAGTGGGCGTCGGCGGCGTGGATCTCGGGCTTCAGCCCATACTCGGCATAGATGGTGTCGTTGCCAAAGGCATGGTCGAAGTGGCCGTGGGTGCAGAGCAGCCGGACGGGCTTCAGGGCATTGTCCTTCAGATAGTTGACGATGGCACTGCGCTCGGTGTCGTAGTAGGCGCCGCAGTCGATGATGGCGCACTCCAGCGTCTCGTCGCTCACCACGTAGCAGTTCTCCTGTAGGGGATTGACTGTAAAGGTCTTGATGCTTATCATACGGGTACGTAAATACAATGTTTCTCCTTGAACCACTCCTCCTCGAAGTAGGTGCTCAGTTCCGTGCTCTCCACGATCCTGCGGAACGGCTGCGTCTCTGCCTGCACGTCGCCCCCCTTCAGGCAGATCACGCCGTTCGGGTGGGCGTTCTTCTGCTCCCTGGAGATGTTTTTGCGCACAATCTTCATCAGGTCGGGCAGGGGCATCACGGCACGGCTGACCACAAACTCATACTTGCCCTTCTCGTCCTCGCCGCGCAGGTGCTCGGGGTGGCAGTTCGTCAGGCCTATGGCGCGTGCCACCTCCTGTGCCACGCGTATCTTCTTACCCGTGCCGTCGATGAGGCGGAACTGGCAGTCGGGGAACAGGATGGCCAGCGGCACGCCGGGGAAGCCGCCGCCCGTGCCGAAGTCGAGGATGCTGGTGCCGGGCCTGAAGTGGATGAAGCGGCCGATGGCCAGGGAGTGGAGCACGTGGTGCTCGTACAGGTTGTCAATGTCCTTGCGGGAGATGACGTTGATCTTCTCGTTCCATTCGTGGTACAGCGCGTCGAGGGCTCCGAACTGCTCCTTCTGCCTGTCTGTCAGTGTAGGGAAATACTTCTCAATCAGTTTCATGGCTGCAAAGGTAGTGCAAATCGTGGGAAAAACCAAATTTTTATCTGAGTTTTTCCGAGGTCGGGCTCAGGTGTGTTTGTCGCAAAATGTCAAAACTGCTGCTCCCTCTTCGCCTCCGAATGCCTCGCACATCTCTTTCCGATGCTCCGCAACCTTCGTCCGAATGCCTCCTTACCCCCGTAAGGAACCATTGGGACGGCTGCTGCGAAACGTCGGCGGGGGTCAGAGGTGCTGTTCGGACGACCCGTCGGTGTGGCGACGTTGTGTGAGGATGCAGACATTTCTCGCTCGAAATGCAGTTGCAAAGGTACAACATTCCCATTGCGGTTTACGAATCTTAGGGCGTTTTTTTCTGAACGGGGTATTGGTCGTGTGTGTCATGAGTGTCATTAGGTCATGAGTGTCATTTTGGTTTTTGAATTCGTGGAGATTTTTTTTATTCATAATAATATATAAATTATAATTTATATATTATTATCGGTATTTTGCACACCGAATTGCTTAATGACACTCGTGACACATGACACTCATGACACATCCCCGACGCTCCTTTCCTTATTGGCTATGCCAAAGGGTAGTCGCATTCGGAAAAACCAAAATAAATTTGGTCTTTCGCTCATTTATTCGTACCTTTGCACCCGATTTTGAAAACAGGAAAAGAATATGACACAACTGAAAGCGGCACTCTTCGACCTGGACGGCGTGGTGTTTGACACCGAACCGCAGTACACTGTCTTCTGGGGCGGCCAGTGCCGGCTATATCACCCGGAGCATCTGGGATTGGAACAGGAGATAAAGGGCTCCACGCTCGACCAGATCTACGACCGGTGGTGGAGCGGGCCCCTGGAGCAGGAGCGCGAGGCGGTGACCCGGCGGCTCAATGACTTCGAGGCGCAGATGGGCTTCGAGTACATAGAGGGCTTCGAGGCCTTCCTCTCCGACCTGCGCAGTCATGGCGTGAAGACGGCTGTGGTGACCAGCAGCAACCAGCCTAAGATGCAGGCCGTCTACAGGGCGCACCCCGAGTTCCAGGCGCTCTTCGACGCCATACTGACCAGCGAGGATTTTGCCGAAAGCAAGCCGTCGCCCGACTGCTATCTGAAGGCCGCCAAGCGCTTCGGTGCGAGATCTGAAGAGTGTGTGGTCTTCGAGGACAGCATCAACGGTCTGAAGTCGGGCCTTGCGGCAGGTGCGTTCGTGGTTGGACTCGCAACAACCAATCCTTTAGAGAAGATAAAAGAATTGTCTGAATTTCAGGCGATTAATTACGAAGGTCTGTCCTACGATAGACTGAATGGATTGTTTAATAAATAAAGGCAAAGAATCATGGCAGGATATTTGGTAAGCGATGAGCGCAAGGTGACGACGCATCGCTTCATAGAGATGAAACAGAAGGGTGAGAAAATCTCGATGCTCACCTCGTATGACTATACCACGGCAGGCATTGTGGATCGTGCCGGAATAGACGGCATACTGATAGGCGACTCGGCCTCGAACGTGATGGCTGGCAACTCCACCACGCTGCCCATGACCGTGGATCAGATGATCTACCATGCCCGTTCGGTGGTGCGTGGTGTCAAGCGTGCCTTGGTGGTGTGCGACATGCCCTTCGGCTCCTATCAGACGGGTCGTCACGACGGTGTGGCCAATGCCATCCGCATCATGAAGGAGAGTGGCTGCGACGCCCTGAAGATGGAGGGCGGCGTGGAGATACTGGACACGGTGAAGGCCATCCTCGATGCCGGCATCCCCGTGATGGGCCACTTAGGGCTGACGCCTCAGTCGATCAACAAGTTCGGTACCTATGCCGTCCGCGCCAAGGAGGAACAGGAGGCACAGAAGTTGCTGAGCGACGCCCATGCACTGGCCGAAGTGGGCTGCTTTGCGGTGACGCTGGAGAAGGTGCCCGCCCGGCTGGCTGAGCAGGTGACGGCTGAGATCGGCGTCCCCACCATAGGCATAGGAGCCGGTGGCCACTGCGACGGCCAGATACTGGTGGTGGCCGACATGCTGGGCATGACCCAGGGCTTCTCGCCGCGCTTCCTGCGCCGCTACGCCGACCTGAATCATGTGATGACCGATGCCATTGGGCAGTACGTGAGCGACGTGAAGTGTGGCGACTTCCCTAACGAAAGCGAATCTTATTAAGTCAAAGAATTAAGAGATGAACACTCAGAGTACGGCCATACATATTCGTCTCTGGCACAGGGAGTTCTGGCTGATGGCTATAGCCAACCTTCTGCTGTCGATGGCAGTCACGATGCTGATTCCATCGCTGCCGCTATGGCTGGACGGCTCGCTGCAGATGTCCCCCACGATGGTGGGCCTCACGATGGGGGCCTTCGCCATAGGGCTGTTTCTGCTGGGTGCCTTCTGCTCGTTCCTGGTGCAGCACTATCGCCGCAACATGGTGTTCATCCTGAGCGTGCTGGTGCTGGCTGCCACGATGGCCGTGCCGCTGCTGGCCCCCTCTGTGCTCAGCAGCCAGCCACTGTTGCTTGTGGCGTGGCGCGTGTTGCAGGGTGCAGCCTTCGGCCTTTCGCAGATGGTGCTCACGTCGACGCTCATCATCGATACCTGCGAGTCGCACCAGCGCACCGAGGCCAACCATTCTGCCACCTGGTTCGGTCGCTTTGCCCTCTCGCTGGGCCCCATGGCGGGCCTGCTATTGCTGCAGGTGGGCGACTTCCGCTGGGTCTCGATGGCTGCCATCATCGGCTGCGCGCTCACCGTCCTGCTCATCCTCTGCATCCACTTCCCCTTCCGCGTGCCTGAAGACAATGTGCGCGTGGTCAGCCTCGACCGTTTCTTCCTGCCCAACGGCTTCCCGCTGATGCTCAACATGATGCTGGTGACTGTGGCCGTGGGGCTGATGATGTCGATGGCCATCACGGTCAATGCCTATGGCCTGGTGATGCTGGGATTCTTGCTGGCACTGCTGGCGCAGCGCTTCGTCTTCCGCGACGCCGAACTGAAGAGCGAGGTCGTGGCGGGCCTCCTGCTCATCGGGGCGGCTCTGCTCATCCTGTTCAGCCAGCGCCACATGATACCTGCCGACCACTCCGTGCTCCCTTCGCCGCTGATAGGCCTGGGATTGGGCATCGTGGGGGCCCGCTTCCTGCTCTTCTTCATCAAGTTGAGCCGCCACTGCCAGCGGGGCACGTCGCAGAGCACCTTCATGCTGGGGTGGGAGAGCGGATTGGCCTTGGGCGTAGGCATCGGCTATGCCTGCTTCGCCGACCGTCACGGCATCCTGTTGCTGGTGGCCCTGGCGCTCATCGTGGTGGCCCTGCTGCTCTATGTCACCTTTACCCACCGCTGGTTCATCAAGCACAAAAACCGATAGAAAACCCGCCTGAGAATAACTAAAAAACCAACAATAGAGATGAAGAACGAATACACCCCGCAGCCCGTTGACACCAGCGATGTCAGGTTGCCAGAGGAAATGAACGCGCTGATCGAAGAGATGTCTAAGAATGTGCATGAGGTGTGGGCCGAGACCCGCATCAGGCAAGGATGGACCTATGGCCCCCAGCGCGACGACACGCTGAAGACGCACCCCTGCCTGATACCCTACGAGGAACTGCCGGAGGAGGAGAAGGAGTACGACCGCAACACCAGCATAGGCACGCTGAAACTGATACTGAAACTGGGTTTCAAGATTTCCAGATAGAAATTGTCCTCCCTTTTTTTGGCGGTTTCAGGAAAAATTGCTAACTTTGCAGGCAAGTAGACAAAAACCACTTAAAACAATAAATCTAACGTAAGATGAAACAATTCAACGACAAAAACTTCGTGCTGGAGACCGAGGTCGCCCAGGACCTGTACCACAACCATGCGGCCAAAATGCCGATCATCGACTATCACTGTCACCTGATCCCCGAGATGGTGGCTAAGGACCATAAGTTCAGCAGCATCACCGAACTGTGGCTGGGCGGCGACCACTACAAGTGGCGTGCCATGCGCACCAACGGCGTGGACGAGCGCTTCTGCACAGGTAAGGACACCAGCGACTGGGAGAAGTTTGAGAAGTGGGCAGAAACCGTGCCCTACACCTTCCGCAACCCCCTGTACCACTGGACGCACCTGGAACTGAAGACCGCCTTCGGCATAGAGAAACTGCTCTCGCCCAAGACCGCCCGCGAGATATTCGACGAGTGTAACGATAAACTGCAGAACGATCCCAACTTCACGGCACGCGGCCTGATGCGCCACTACAACGTGGAGTGCGTCTGCACCACCGATGACCCCGTGGACGACCTGCACAACCACATCGAGTATGCCAAGATACGCACTGAGAAGGATCCCCTGATGATTCCCGCCTGGCGTCCCGACAAGGCCATGAACATCGAGAAGCCCGAGTTCCCCAAGTATGTGGAGCAACTGGCTGAGGTCAGCGGCGTCAGCATCGTGAAGTTTGCCGACATGATCGATGCCCTGAAGAAGCGCCACGAGTTCTTCGAGCAGCAGGGCTCCAAACTGTCTGACCACGGCATCGAGGAGTTCTACGACGAACCCTACACCGACTCGCAGATCGAGACCATCTTCGAGAAGGCCATGCGCGGACAGCAACTCAGCGACTACGAGACACGCCAGTTCAAGCACTGCTTCCTGACCGTGATGGCCGAGATGGACGCTGACGCCGGATGGACGCAGCAGTTCCACTATGGTGCCATCCGCGACAACAACACCGCCATGTACAACCAATTGGGCCCTGACACGGGCTTCGATTCCATCGGCGAGTTCAACACGGCCAAGGCCATGTCGAAGTTCCTGAACAAACTGAATATGGAGGGCAAACTCACGCGTACCATATTATATACATTGAACCCCTGCGCCAACGAGGTCATTGCCACCATGCTGGGCAACTTCCAGGGTGGTGAACCCGGCAAGATCCAGTTCGGCAGCGGCTGGTGGTTCAACGACCAGATGGACGGCATGATCCGCCAGATGAACGCCCTGTCGGTGCTCGGCCTGCTGAGCCGTTTTGTGGGTATGCTGACCGACAGCCGCTCGTTCCTCTCTTATCCGCGTCACGAGTACTTCCGCCGCATCCTCTGCAACATCCTGGGCAACGATGTGGAGAAGGGCTTGCTGCCTGACGACCGCGAGACGCTGGCACGCATGGTGGAGGACATCTCCTACAACAACGCCCGTCGCTACTTCAAGTTCTACTAAATAAATGAGGGGGAGTTTCTGAAAAAACTCCTCCTTTTTTTGTGTATTTCGAAAAATAGCAGTAATTTTGCACCGACATTTTGAATACACAAACACGAACGATCAAGAGAGCAAGATATGTGTGGAATCGTAGGATATTTAGGAAATCGCGAGGCATTCCCCGTATTGATCAAGGGATTGCGTCGCTTGGAGTATCGCGGATATGACTCGGCTGGCGTGGCTCTGATCAACGACGATCAGCAGTTGAATGTCTATAAGACCAAGGGCAAGGTGGACAATCTGACGGAGTATTGCAGCGACAAGAATGTGACTGGCACCATCGGCATTGCCCACACGCGCTGGGCAACACACGGCGAGCCGTCGAGCCGCAATGCGCATCCCCACTTTTCGCAGTCGCACAATCTGGCCATTATCCATAACGGCATCATCGAAAACTTTGCCGACATCAAGCAGAAGTTGATGGAAAAGGGCGTGAAGTTCCAGAGCGACACCGACACAGAGGTTCTGGTGCAGTTGGTGGAATACATCATGGTGAAGAAGAACCTCGATCTGCTGGAGGCTGTCCAGGTGGCCCTGTATCAGGTGATAGGCGCCTATGCCATTGCCATCATCGACAAGCGCGACCCCGACCAGATCATTGCTGCCCGCAAGCAGAGCCCGCTGGTGGTGGGCATCGGCGAGAATGAGTTCTTCCTCGGCTCGGATGCCAGCCCCATCATCGAGTATACCGACAAGGTAGTCTATCTGGAGGACGGCAACATAGCCGTGCTGCGCCGCGGTGAAGACCTGAAGGTGGTCAGCATCCTGGGCGAGGAACAGGCACTGGCCGTCAAGACGGTCGACATAGACTTGGGACAGATAGAGAAAGGCGGCTATCCGCACTTCATGCTGAAGGAGATATTCGAGCAGCCGGAGTGCCTGACCAACTGCATGCGTGGCCGCGTCAACGTGGAGGCCAGCCATGTGACGCTCTCCGCTCTCATCGACTATCGCCGCCAGTTGCTCTCGGCCAAGCGTATCGTCATCGTGGCGTGCGGCACCTCGTGGCACGCCGGCCTCATAGGCAAGCAGATACTGGAGTCGCTGTGCCGCATCCCCGTGGAGGTGGAGTATGCCTCTGAATTCCGCTACCGCAATCCTGTGGTGAGCAAGGACGATGTGGTGATAGCCATCTCGCAGAGCGGCGAGACGGCCGACACGCTGGCTGCCGTTCAGTTGGCCAAGGAGAAGGGCGCCTTCATCTATGGCGTCTGCAATGCCATCGGCTCCAGCATTCCCCGTGCCACTGACACCGGCACATACATCCACGTGGGGCCCGAGATCGGCGTGGCTTCTACGAAGGCTTTCACCGGTCAGGTCACCGTGCTGACAATGATAGCACTGGCTATGGCTGAGGCCAAGGGCACCATCGACCGCCAGGAGTATCTCCACATCGTGAAAGGCCTGAGCGAGATTCCGGCAAAGATTGAGGAGGTGCTGAAGGTCAACGAGAAGGTGGCCGACCTCGCGCGTACCTTTACTTATGCGCACAACTTCCTCTATCTGGGGCGCGGCTACAGTTATCCCGTGGCGCTGGAGGGGGCACTGAAACTGAAGGAGATCAGTTACATCCATGCCGAGGGCTATCCTGCCGCCGAGATGAAGCATGGCCCCATCGCATTGATCGACAGCGACATGCCCGTGGTGGTCATTGCCACCCACAATGCCATGTATGAGAAGGTGCTCAACAACATTCAGGAGATCAAGGCCCGTCAGGGCAGGGTGATAGCGCTGGTGACCAAGGGCGATGGCACCATAGCAAAGATAGCCGACGAGGTGATCGAGTTGCCAGAGGTGATGGAGTGCCTCGAACCGCTGGTGGCCACCATTCCCCTACAGTTGCTGGCCTATCACGTGGCCGTGTGCAAGGGTAAGAATGTCGACCAACCGAGAAACTTGGCAAAGTCAGTCACCGTTGAATAAAGTGAAGAGTAAAAAATGAAGAGTGAAGAATTTCCTACCGCCATTCAGTATGTGCAGTGATTCTTCACTTTTTTTGTAAACAGGAATAATATATGAGAGATGTAATATTGGTTCTGCAAGACGGGACAACCTTTCTGGGACGCTCGTTCGGTTACGAAGGAAATGTAGCCGGCGAGGTGGTGTTCAACACGGCGATGATGGGCTACCCAGAGGCCCTGACCGACCCCAGTTATGCGGGGCAAATCATGGTGCTCACCTATCCCCTGGTGGGCAACTATGGCGTGCCGCGCTTTACGTTTGAGGACAACGGCCTGCCCACGTTCATGGAGAGTGACCGCATCTATGCCACTGCGCTCATCGTGGCCGACTACTCCGAGCAGTACAGTCACTGGAACGCTCACGAGAGCCTTTCCGACTGGCTGAAGCGTGAAAAGGTGCCCGGCGTGACCGGCATCGACACCCGCGCACTGACCAAGGTGCTGCGCGAGCGTGGTGTGATGATGGGACGGCTGGAGTTCGAGGGTTCTGTATGCAGTGATAATATCGCTGAAAACGAAACAACCGAGGACTATGGTGCCATCAACTGGGTGGAGCGCGTGTCCTGCAAGGACATCGTCCGCTACAACGAAGGTGCCGGCCGGAAGGTGGTACTCGTGGATTGCGGCGTCAAGGCCAACATCATTCGATGCCTGATCAACCGCGGCGTAGAGGTCATCCGCGTGCCTTGGAACTACGACTATACGGCAATGGACTTCGACGGTCTCTTCCTGGCCAATGGCCCTGGCGACCCCGATAAGTGCGTCGATGCCGTGGAGGTGCTGAAGAAGCAGATGTCGCTCAGCCGTAAGCCCATCTGTGGCATCTGCATGGGCAACCAGTTGCTGGCAAAGGCTGGTGGGGCCCAGATATACAAACTGAAGTACGGCCATCGCAGCCACAATCAGCCGGTGCGCGAGGTGGGCACCAGTCGCTGCTACATCACCAGCCAGAACCACGGTTATGCCGTCGATGCTGCAACACTGGGCAAGGACTGGCGCGAACTGTTTGTCAACATGAACGATGGCTCCAATGAGGGCATCGTCCATTTCTCTAATCCCTGGTTCTCCAGCCAGTTCCATCCCGAGGCCTGCGCAGGTCCCGTAGACACTGAATTTATGTTTGACAGATTTGTGAAGACGCTATGAAAGAACAGAGTATAAAGAAAGTGCTGCTGCTTGGCAGCGGTGCGTTGAAGATAGGTGAGGCCGGCGAGTTCGACTATAGTGGCTCGCAGGCACTGAAGGCCCTGAAGGAAGAGGGCGTGGAGACCGTTCTGATCAATCCCAACATCGCTACGGTGCAAACCTCCGAGGGTGTGGCCGACCAGGTCTACTTCCTGCCCGTGCAGCCCTATTTCGTGGAGCGCGTCATAGAGAAGGAGCGTCCCGACGGCATTCTGCTGGCCTTCGGTGGACAGACAGCCCTCAACTGCGGTGTGGAACTCTATCAGAGTGGTGTGCTGGAGAAATACAACGTGAAGGTGCTGGGCACCCCCGTTCAGGCCATCATCGACACCGAGGATCGTGAACTCTTTGTCAGGAAACTCGACGAAATCGGCGTGAAGACCATCAAGAGCCATGCCTGCTCCACCATCGAAGAGGCCCGTCAGGCAGCCGGCAAACTGGGCTATCCCGTCATCCTGCGTGCCGCCTATGCCCTGGGAGGACTTGGCAGTGGTTTCTGTGACAACGAAGAAGAATTGAACCGTCTGGCCGAAAAGGCCTTCGCCTTCTCACCGCAGGTGCTGGTGGAGAAGTCGCTCAGAGGCTGGAAGGAGATAGAATACGAAGTGGTGCGCGACCGCTATGACAACTGTATCACCGTCTGTAATATGGAGAACTTCGACCCCCTGGGCATCCATACCGGCGAGTCGATAGTCATCGCCCCTTCGCAGACACTCACCAACTCCGAATACCACAAACTGCGTGCGCTGGTCATCAAGATTATCCGCCACATCGGCATCGTGGGCGAGTGTAATGTGCAGTATGCCTTCGACCCTGAGTCGGAGGACTATCGCGTCATCGAGGTCAATGCCCGCCTCTCACGCTCCTCGGCACTGGCATCGAAGGCCACTGGCTATCCCCTTGCTTTTGTGGCTGCCAAACTGGGCATGGGATACGGCTTGTTCGAACTGAAGAACTCGGTGACCAAGACCACCTCGGCTTTCTTCGAACCTGCCCTTGACTATGTAGTAGTGAAAATCCCGCGCTGGGATCTATCGAAGTTCCACGGCGTGGACAAGGAACTGGGCTCGTCGATGAAGAGTGTGGGCGAGGTGATGGCCATTGGCCGCACCTTCGAGGAGGCACTGCAGAAAGGTCTGCGCATGATAGGGCAGGGCATGCACGGCTTCGTGGAGAACAAGGAACTGAAGATTCCCGACATTGATGCCGCCCTGCGCGAACCTACCGACAAGCGCGTCTTCGTCATCTCGAAGGCCATGCATCTGCCCGAATATACCATCGACAAGATTCACGAACTGACCAAGATTGACCGTTGGTTCCTGCAGAAACTGAAGCACATCATCGACATCGATGAACGGCTGAAGCGGCAGAACATCAACACACTGGAGACGGAACTCCTGCGTGAAGCCAAGGTCTATGGTTTCACCGACTTCCAGATTGCCCGTGCTTTGGGCCTCGAGAGTGAGTACGGCAATCTGCATAAGGCCCTGCTCGTGGTGCGCAGTCGCCGCAAGCAACTAGGAATCTTGCCCATCGTGAAGCAGATAGACACCCTTGCTGCCGAATATCCCGCCCAAACCAACTATCTCTATGTGACCTACGGTTCCGTCTGTTGCGATACTATCGCAGCAAACACGACCTATCATGACATCACCTACGAGCACGACCGCAAGAGCATCATCGTTCTGGGCTCTGGTGCCTACCGCATCGGCTCCAGTGTGGAGTTCGACTGGTGTGGCGTACAGGCACTGAACACCATCCGCAAGGAGGGCTGGCGATCGGTGATGATCAACTACAACCCCGAGACCGTTTCGACCGACTACGACATGTGCGACCGTCTCTATTTCGACGAACTGACCTTCGAGCGCGTGCTGGACATCATAGACCTGGAACAGCCCTACGGCGTCATCGTCTCAACGGGTGGACAGATTCCCAACAACCTCGCCATGTATCTGGATGAGCAGCATGTGAATATCCTGGGAACGCAAGCCATCGACATCGATGGTGCCGAGGATCGTGCCAAGTTCTCGCAGATGCTCAACGAACTGGGTGTCAACCAGCCGGAATGGAGCGCGCTGACCTCGATGGACGACATCAACACCTTCGTAGAGAGGGTAGGGTTCCCCGTCCTGGTGCGTCCTTCTTATGTGCTGAGTGGCGCGGCCATGAACGTGTGTTCCAACAACGACGAACTGGAGCGTTTCCTCCGCTTGGCGGCCAACGTGTCGGAAGATCATCCCGTGGTGGTGTCGAAGTTCATCGAGCACGCCAAGGAGATAGAGATGGATGCCGTGGCCAAGGACGGCGAGATTATCGCCTATGCCATCAGCGAGCACATCGAGTTTGCTGGTGTGCATTCAGGTGATGCAACCATCCAGTTCCCGCCTCAGAAACTCTATGTGGAGACGGTACGCCGCATCAAGCGCATCTCCCGTCAGATAGCCAAGGCCCTACATATCAACGGCCCGTTCAATATCCAGTACATGGCGCGCCAGAATGACATCCTCGTTATCGAGTGTAACCTGCGTGCCTCTCGTTCGTTCCCCTTCGTCAGCAAGGTGCTGAAGATCAACCTCATCGACTTGGCTACGAGGGTGATGCTCGGCCTTCCTGTGGAGCGTCCGTCGAAGAATCTTTTCGACCTCGATTACGTGGGCATCAAGGCCAGCCAGTTCTCCTTCAATCGTCTGCAGAAGGCTGATCCCGTGCTGGGAGTCGACATGGCCTCTACGGGCGAGGTGGGATGCATCGGCGACAACACCAATACGGCTTTGCTCAAGGCCATGCTCAGCGTGGGACACCGCATCCCCAAGAAAACCGTACTGCTCAGCACCGGCGGTGCCAAGCAGAAGGCCGAGATGCTCGATGCTGCCCACATGCTGGCGGAACACGGCTATGAGATCTACGCCACTGGCGGCACTAGCAAGTACCTGTCGGACAACGGCATCAAGAACACGCTGGTGCATTGGCCAAGTGAACCCGACCAGCAGCCGCAGGCCCTCGACCTGTTGCACGGTCATCAGATTGATATGGT
This sequence comes from Prevotella sp., assembly GCA_017483805.1. Lineage (GTDB taxonomy): Bacteria > Bacteroidota > Bacteroidia > Bacteroidales > Bacteroidaceae > Prevotella. Next base: position 7,281 of record JAFUUL010000055.1, on the reverse strand, counting down.
GGTCAACATCCCCAAGGACCTGACTACCCACGAACTGACCAATGGCTACAAGATTCGTCGTGCGGCCATCGACCTCAATGTACCTCTCATCACCAATGCCCGCTTGGCAGCGGCCTTCATCCAGGCCTTCTGCACTGTTCCTGTCGATAAGATTGGCATCAAGGCTTGGAGTGAATATAAGTAACTGACCAATACAAAAAATAAAATGAGTATGAAAAAGTATCTATTGATGAGCCTGATGGCCGTGCTGTCTCTGACGGCTTCGGCACAGGACGAACTGCCTCTGAGCGATGCGCTCAAGCAAAAGTGGGAGAACTACCAAAAGGAACTGGCCACATTCGATGCTCAGATGGATTCGCTGCAAAAGTTGTTTAAGGCTGAGCCAGACAAGATGGGCGAACTGCGTGAGAAGGCGATGGCGATCTACGAGCAGCAGATGGAGACTAAATTGAAGATTGTGCGTGAGAATGCCGACAACCTGATTCCCGTGGAGATCCTGAAGGACAGAAACTTCGTCTACAGCCTTGAGTACGAGGAACTGAAGGAAGTGTGCAATCCCTTGAATGCCTACTATAACCGTCCGGAACTGGACTTCGCCAAGAAGATGCTGGCCAACATTGAGAAGAAGGCACCCGGCAAGCAGTACGTCGACATGACTATCAAAGACCTGGACAGTCAGGAGCGCAAACTGAGCGAATGGATTGGCCGTGGGCAGTATGTGATGATCGACTTCTGGGCTTCGTGGTGCGGCCCCTGCCGTCAGGAGTTACCCAACGTGGTGGCCAACTATGCGAAGTATCACGAGAAGGGATTCGAGATCATCGGCATTTCGTTCGATTCGAAAGACGAGGCCTGGCGTAAGGCCGTGAAGGATCTGGGCATGACTTGGCCGCAACTATCCGACCTGGGCGGATGGAAGTCAGCCGCTGCCGATGTCTACGGCATCAGTTCTATTCCTGCCAGCATCCTGGTTGACGGAACGGGCAAGGTTGTCGCGTTGAACCTGCGCGGTGAGAAACTGGGAGAGAAGTTGCAGGAGATCTACGGCTTCTAATAGCGGCTTTCCCGCTTCAGTAGCCACACGTGGACAACCAGCCCCAAAACAATGATGGCCAAGGCTGCCAGTAGCAACCAGTTGATGAAGTTGAGGTGCAGCAAATGAAGGGCTGCCAGGAACAAAAATCCCAGTGCAATGAGCCCCAAACCGATGTGTTTCACCAGAAACTTCATATAAATAGTTAAATTTGGGTGCAAAAGTACGAAAAAGTTTTGATAATTCGTTGAAAATTCGTACCTTTGCACCCGCAATTTGCGAAAATAACTTTTATAAACATTAAATTAACGTATGAATAAGTACGAAACCGTTTTCATTTTGACTCCCGTTTTGTCTGATGATCAGACAAAGGAAACGGTCGCTAAGTTCAAGAAGGTGCTCACCGACAATGGTGCCAACATCGTGAATGAAGAGGCCTGGGGATTGAAGAAACTGGCTTACCAGATCGAGAAGAAGACCTCAGGGTTCTACTTCCTCATTGAGTTTGAGGCTGAGCCGGCAGTGATTAAGACATTGGAGACCGCCTATCGTCGTGACGAGAAGGTAATTCGTTTCCAGACCGTTAAACTCGACAAGTATGCTGCAGAGTACGCCTTGAAGCGTCGCAACAAACTTGGCGCAAAAGCAGAGGAGGCTTAAACTATGGCAGAACAGAGTGAAATCCGTTATTTGACCGCTCCTTCTATCGACACCAAGAAGAAGAAGTATTGCCGTTTCAAGAAGAGCGGCATCAAGTACATCGACTACAAGGATCCCGAGTTCCTGAAGAAGTTCCTGAACGAGCAGGGCAAGATTCTGCCCCGTCGCATCACTGGCACCTCGCTGAAGTATCAGCGTCGCGTGGCTCAGGCCGTCAAGCGTGCACGTCAGATTGCACTGCTGCCTTACGTAACCGATTTGATGAAATAAACAAAGGAGGACGCAAGAATGGAATTGATACTGAAAGAAGATATTATCGGCTTGGGTTTCAAGAACGATATCGTTAATGTTAAGTCGGGTTATGGCCGCAACTACCTGATTCCTCAGGGCAAGGCCGTTATCGCTTCTCCCTCTGCCAAGAAGATTCTGGCTGAGAACCTGAAGCAGCAGGCTCACAAACTGGCTGCTCAGAAGGCTGCAGCCGAGGAGAAGGCCGCTGGTTTGCAGGGCATCGCTCTGACCATCGCTGCCAAGGTGAGCGCCACGGGGCAACTCTATGGCTCGGTGAACGCTGCCACAGTGGCTGAGGAACTGAAGAAGCAAGGCAAGGAGGTTGATCGCAAGATCATCACCATGCGCGACATCAAGAAGGTGGGTGACTATGTGGCTCAGGTTCACTTCTTCAAGGGAGTGGCCGTCGAGGTTCCTGTCACCGTGATTGCTGAAGGTGCTGATGCACCTGTGGCTGAAGAGGCTGAGGCTCCTGAGGCAGCACCCGTAGTTGCTGAAGAGGCTCCCGTCGAGGCTCCTGCCGAAGTGGAGGAGGCTCCTGCTGCAGAGTAACCGCTGTAAAGCAATATCATTGATATTATAACGGGAATCCCGATTGCAGTGTCCCTGCGGTCGGGATTTTTTACTTAACTAAGCAAACAGAGTTATGCAAGACAAGAATCAGGAATACCAGTCAATGTTGCCAATTGGAGCCAAACTCCAGATGGGCAAGTACCGTGTGGAACGCTATCTGTCGTCGGGCGGATTCGGCAATACCTATGTGGTGCGCAACGTGGCGTTCAACGAAGTCTTTGCCATGAAGGAGTTTTTCATGAAGGGCATCAACGAGCGCGATGGCGGCGATTCTACTCACATCAGTGTGAGCAATCCCACCAACCACGAGCAATTCGACCAGCAGAGAGAAAAATTCAAGACAGAGGCGAAACGTCTGAGAAGTCTGCATAACAGCCATCTGGTGCAGGTGCACGACCTGTTCGAGGAGAACGGAACGGCCTACTACGTAATGGACTTCGTAGAGGGTGAGTCGCTATCGGCTCTGCTCAAGCGTACGGGGCAGCCACTCTCCGAGCGTGAGGGCCTGCGTATACTGAGCGAGGTGCTTGAAGGCCTGGCCGAGGTTCACAAACATAAAATCTGGCACCTCGACCTGAAGCCTGGTAACATCATGCTCGACCGTCAGGGCAATGCCATCCTGATCGACTTCGGTGCCAGCAAGCAGATGACTGCCGGCGGCTATGCTACGGCGACAATGTCAATGTGCTACACGCCCGGCTATGCACCTTCAGAGCAGGTGGATCAGAACATCAAGGCTATTGGTGCCTGGACAGACCTCTATGCGCTGGGTGCCACGCTCTATAACATCGTGACGCGCAACAACCCGCCATCCATCAGCGACCTGGGCGAGCCCGGTGCCTTCACCTATCCAGTCACTGTGAGTGCCAACACCCGCAAACTCATCGAATGGATGATGAACCCCAGTCGCCAGCGTCGTCCGCAGAGTATAGAAGCCGTGCGCAACTATCTGAGCAAGATGCCGGAGGCAAAGTTTCTTTCTGACAGCACTATACTGGGCAGTGATAAACCAGAGCCTCCTGTGCCACCCGTGCCCCCTGTGCCTCCCAAACCTCCTATCTACATTAAGCGCAAGAGCGGTATGTCCCCTTGGCTGAAAGCCACGTTGATAGTCGGTGGTATTTTTGTCTTCCTGGGTGTGGTCGCCTTTGTGGGCTTGATTGCTCTGGGTATCATGTTCGACGATTCTGGCAGCGACTACGACTACTATGATTCTTCCGACTATAGCACTTACGACGACTACAGCACCTACAACTCTGATATTGAGGCAGTAGAGGTAGATTCTGTGGCCTACTGGGACGAGTAGTTTCCTCAACAACTTGCTTGTTTTATCGTATCTAAGTAACTGAATTCTGATTTGATTGGGATATGACTGATTCGATTAAAAAAGTATTACTGATAAACGGAAGTCCGAGGGAAAAAGGTAATACGTTTCTAGCACTGAGTGAGGTGGCTAAGACTCTGAACGGTGAGGGCATCGACACTGAGATTATTAGCATCGGCAAGAAAGCCGTGCAAGGTTGCATCGCCTGCGGTATGTGCGGCAGGACGGGTAAATGTACGTTCAACGATGACCTGTATTACAAGGTACTGAGAGTCGTGAAGGATGGTATCGATGGTTTGATCGTTGGTTCACCCGTCTATTACGGAGGTCCGAACGGTTCGCTTTGTGCCTTGCTCGACAGGGTTTTCTACTCCCTTGGCCCTGACTTGCAGTATAAGCCTGGTGCCAGTGTCGTGGTATGCCGTCGAGGAGGGGCTACGGCAGCGTTCGACCGACTGAACAAGTATTTCACGATGATGAATATGCCGCTGGTCACCTCACAGTACTGGAACATGGTGTATGGCCAGACGCCAGGACAGGTGGCTCAGGATGAAGAGGGCCTGCAGACGATGCGTACCCTCGGTCACAATATGGCCTGGCTGCTCAAAAAATTGAGTACGGGAGAAGGTGATATCCCTGAGAAGGAGCAGCGGGCTTGGACTAACTTTATCAGATAGTTACGCGTCATTAGTTTAGGAATTTCTGATATGTATGTCTCTCTGCGGGAACGGAATCTCGATGCCGTTGGCATTGAGCGTGTCGTAGACGCATTTCAGCACATCGCTGATGACATACGACTTCTTTGGAGCCTCGGCCCAGACGAAAAGTTTGAAATCAACACTTGAATCGTTCATGTTGCTCATCACCGACTTGATGCGCTTCGTGGAGTCTATCCACTCGTGGTTCATCGAGTTGACGGCTTGTTCTACCACCTCTGTTACCTGCTTCAAGTTAGAACCATAGGCCACACCGAAAGGTACGACGGCCAGCACGTAGCCATGGTTCTTTGTCAGGTTCTTGTAGTTCTTCGTGAACAGTTGGCTGTTCTGGAACGTGATGACCTCGCCGTAGAGTGACTCTACGATGGTCGAGGTGTAACTGATGGAGGTCACCTTACCCATCGTGCCATCCACCTCTATCCAATCGCCCACTTTGATGCGACCGGCCATGAGTGAGGCACCGTAGTAGATGTTCTCGATGATGTCCTTTGAGGCGAAACCTATACCAGTGGACAGACCGCCAGAGATGGCCAGCAGCCAGGCTACACTGATGTGCAGGAAGGAGAGCGAGATGAGTATCCACGCGCCCCATACTAGCACCTGTATCACGTTGCGTCCCATCACCTCGCGACTGGCGGCCGTAGAGGGGTCGGCGTGGTTGTAGTGTAGTCGCATCAGCGATAAGATAGTGTTAGAGATGTAGGAGAAGATAAACCAGAGGTTGACCACGACGAACAGTTTCATGATGCTCACCTTCAGGTTCTCAAGGTCTATATAGTTCTTGTTGAATATCTGCCAGCACAGGTCGCTCAGGTTAAACACATCGGCAGCCCAATAGACGGACAGCAGGACTGACAATACACCTGTCATGGGCAGCAGCACCTTGTAGACGAGCAGGTAGAGCCATGTGCTGGTGATGGGCTTCTTGTCGTAGCCTTTTCGCTCGCCGTAGAGTTTCAGGTACTGACTCACACAGGTAATGGTCAGGATGCAGGTCAGTTGCATGATCCACCATATCAGTATCTGTACCGCCAGCAGGGTGTAGCCGAAGACCGAGCAGAACAGCGACAGGATGAAGATGCCCTGCGACAGGTAGGTGTAGACCATGTCTTGGCGCGGCACGTTTTGATTGTGGCGTCCGATGACGTTCCATTGCCATAGCGTGCAGAACAGTAGGATAGGGGGGAACAGAATGTTGACCAGTTCCTTCGGGATGAGTACGATGCGGAAGGCGATGACCAGGAAACCTATGACCAGCAGGGGAGTGTAGATGCGGAAGGCACTCCGTATCTGGCTGCCTTTTACGCGTAGTAGCAGCGAAATCAGTATGACGCTCAGCAGCCAGGCATACTCTATCAGCAGGCTGCTGGCCATTAGGTAGAAATTCTGGTGCAGCGTGGCGCGCAGCACACCGAGGATGGCGGCAAAGGTGATGGTCGTCGTGGCCATGATGATGCAGGTGCGCTTCCTGAGAAACTCCTTTGTGTGGAAGCGGCGGGGCAGCAAGCGGAACACCAGTTGGTTGAGCAGTACTGCCACCACGATGTAGAACCCGATGATGGCAAACATCCGGACGATGACCGAACTATCCCAGTCGGACTTCATCGGGTTGGGTTTGTATTTCTCGATGACCACGTCCTTGGTCTGTCGCAGGTTGTCGCTCAGGTTTCCAAGAATGTTCAGATAGTTCTGGCCTCCGTTCATGAATATGCCCGTCTGTATGTCGCCATAACGCTTGTTGGCATAGTCGTTCAGCGACTTCAGCCTTTGCTCGGCAAAGTTGTACAGGTTCACATAGTCGGCCACCTGGTCACGGTGCTCCTCCAGTGTGTTTTTGATGCTCACCGCCAAAGTCAGACAGACGCTGCGGTCTGTCTTGGCTTGTTGGGTCAGCATCTCTGGGCGTACCGCCTTTAGGCTGATTATCAGGCTGTCGTATTTCGCTATCTCCACCTCGCTGTTTTCCAGGAATGTCTCAAATGGCAATTGCTGTTGCTGGAACTCACGATATTGCTCCGTAGCCTCGTGGCAAGCGTATGTCAGATCGAACACATAGTTCGACTGTTGCGAGTAGAGCATCAGGGAGTTCTGGTTGCTCCGTCTGAAAGTCTCCTTCAGGCCCTCCACGATGCTTTGGGTCATCTCCTTACGTTCTTCCGACTGGTTGTTCAGTTCCCGATGGTAGTCCGTCAGTTCGTATCGCAGCACGTTGAGTGTCTGGTTCAGGTCTTTCTCCTTCAAAACGGCATGGACGTTCAGCGCAGTCACAAGCAGGATTGTCAATATGGCGTATATCCTTTTCATCTTTTTCTTGATGTCGTATTTGTTTTCGGCTGCAAAGGTATGATATTTTTTCGAGATAACAAAAACCATTCCCTCTTTTTTCGTTCCTTATATTATATAAATAAGGTATATAGGAGTCTTTGCTGTAAAATAATGCGAAAACTTTGCGCCTTAAAGCAAAAATATTTCCGAAAAGTTTTGGCGGTTCAGAAAAAAGTCGTACCTTTGCATCCGCTTTCGCCCAGAAAACGGGTGTTGGCAAAACAGAGAGAGTTCTTTGAAAGACTTACATAGACAGATAGAAGTAGTACAAGAAGCGAGCGTTCTTGGGCTTTTGCCTGGGGATGCTTGGGTTATGAAGAAACGAACCGTCAATTATTCTTGTAATAAGGATTAAG
>JAFUUL010000103.1 GCA_017483805.1 Prevotella sp. | reverse complement strand
TTTCTAACGATGTTTATTGAAACTGCATATTTATTTCAGTTTCTGCCTGTCTACAATGGTGATGTGCTTGCCATTTAACAAGATGACTCCCTCTGCTGCCAACTCATTAAGGCAACGCTGCAGGGAGAACTTCTGAATCGCAAAACTGTCGGCGATCTCCTGACGGGATTTCTTCAGGGTGAAACTATCGGAACCGCACTTTTTGGCTTCTTCAAGCAAGAATATGGCCACCTTTTCCCGAACGGTGTGGAGGGTAAGCATCCGCACTTTCTTGGCAAGGAACTGGCCTACAGCCGACAGTTGGCGAATGAAGTTCAGATGGATGCGGTCGTCTGACTTCATTAGTTGCAGTAATCCTTCGGGGGACATACGCAGAACGGTAGTGGCAGTATTAGTCTCAATGCTCACGGGCATCCTCTTATCTTTCGAGAAGATAAAAGCGGGTGCTAGTAGGTTGCCCTTGGTGCGAGTCCCCATCTGTGCAAACTTACCGGAAGGGCCTACCATACGGGCAGTCATCTCGCCCTCCACGATGATGTCCGCATAGCGACAAGGAGAACCTGCCAACACATAGACATCGTGCTTGTCGAAACGTACTAGTCGGTAGTTGGTGGCTGGCATCACCTGCTCTATCTCGTCTGCCGTCAGCCCCTCGAAAAGTGGGCATTGCAGCAGTGCCTTGGTCACTTTTGTTTCCATCTTATCAGTTGAATTATGGCGCAAAGATACAAATTTTCTGCCAAATTATCGCCTGCTCAGCCTACATTATTCTTCACAGTGGACACAATTGTTTCCATTTTTCTGTCCGGCACATCATTTGCGGGTTAGTTGATGACAAGAATCATTTAAAGAAACAAACAAACGATAAAAGCAATGAGAAAGACGATTGTAGTTTACGGCTCAACTACTGGCACCTGCCAGGAGTTTGCCGAGCAGATTGCCCAGAAACTGGGAGTAAGTGACGTGAAGAATGTGGCTGATGTCAGTGCAGACGCTCTGGCTGAGTATGACAACCTTCTGCTGGGTACATCAACATGGGGTGCTGGTGAGTTACAGGATGATTGGTACGACGGTGTGGAAGCCCTGAAGACTGCCGACCTTAGTAGCAAAACTATTGCCATCTTTGGCTGTGGCGATGCAGATGGGTATAGCGACACTTTCTGTGGCGGCATGGCAGAGATTTACAATGCCGTGAAAAACAGTGGTGCCAAGGTAATCGGTCAGGTTGCTGCTGACACTTATACTTACGACGATTCTGATGCTGTTGTGGATGGCAAGTTTGTTGGCTTGGCCCTTGACTGCTCTGAGAGTGAAGGTAAGAGCGAGAACCGCATTGAAGACTGGCTTGACAGCATACGTCCAAAATTGTAATCACTGATAAATAATGAAAACTATGGCAACAATAGAAAAAGGAAAGGCTTTCATAGCCAATGAAGCAATCGACTATGCCGAAGGCGGCATCGTTTCAAAAGAGTTTATTCATACTGAGGGTGGCAGCGTCACGCTGTTCTCTTTCGACAAGGGCCAACAACTGTCGGAGCATTCGGCTCCGTTTGATGCCGTGCTGCAAATCATCGACGGACGCATGGAGATTACCGTCAGCGGCACGTCCCACACACTGGAGGCAGGTCAGACGTTCATCATCCCTGCCAATGCGCCCCATGCCGTCAATGCCGTGGAGCCGTTCAAGATGATTATCACGATGATTAAAGACAACATCAGTCAGAAAGTAAAATTCGAGAAAGCATAATGGCAAAGCAGATTACCCCCAAGGTCAGTTGGGTCGGCAAGGTCGACTGGGAACTGACACGTTTTCACGGCGACGAATACTCCACGCACCGTGGTTCCAGTTACAACTCCTATCTGGTGCGCGACCAGAAGACGGCGCTCATCGACACCGTCTGGCAGCCCTACGACCGCGAGTTCGTCAGCCGTCTGAAGCAGGAGATAGACCTGAAGGAGATTGACTACATTGTGATGCAGCACAACGAGATAGACCACAGCGGCGCATTGCCCGAACTGATGCGCGAGATTCCCGATACGCCCATCTACTGCACCAAGAAGGGCGAGGCCATCATCCGCGGCCACTATCATGCGGACTGGAACTTCGTCAACGTCAAGACGGGCGACACACTCTCGCTGGGCGACACCACATTGACCTTCATTGAGGCCACGATGCTGCACTGGCCCGACACGATGTTCACCTACATGGACCAGGACGGTGGCATCCTGTTCTCCAACGACGGCTTCGGCCAGCATTTCGCCACCGAGTCGCTGTTCAACGACACCGTGGAGCAGGCAGCACTGATGTACGAGGCAGAGAAATACTATGCCAACATCCTCAACCTGTACAGCCCGATGGTGACGAAGAAGATTCA
>JAFUUL010000054.1 GCA_017483805.1 Prevotella sp. | reverse complement strand
TTGATGACGCTCTTCAGTCGCTCCTCAAACTCGCCCTTATACTTGGCACCAGCCACCAGCGCACCCATGTCGAGCGAGTAGAGTTGCTTGTCCTTCAGGTTCTCCGGCACGTCGCCGCGCACGATGCGCTGAGCCAGTCCCTCGACGATGGCCGTCTTGCCCGTGCCGGGCTCGCCTATCAGGATGGGGTTGTTCTTCGTGCGGCGCGAGAGTATCTGTAGCACGCGCCTGATTTCGTCGTCGCGGCCGATGACGGGGTCCAATTTGCCGCTGCGGGCCAGGTCTACCAGATTCTTGGCATACTTGTCCAGCGACTGGTAGTTGTCGTCGGCGCTCTGGCTCTGCACGCGCTGTCCGCGGCGCAGTTCGAGTATGGCCTGGCGCATATCCTTCTCGTTGGCGCCGGCATCCTTCATCATGCGGCTGACGGTGGAATTGACCATCAATAGAGCCAACAGTATTGGCTCACACGAGACATATTCGTCGCCCATCTCGCGCGCCAGGTCTTCCGCCTTCTGCAGCACCTTCTGGCTGTCGTTCGAGAGGTAGGGCTCGCCGCCCTGCACGCGTGCCAGATGCTGCATCTCCTGCTGGCAGAGCAGGTCCAGTTGCTGGCTGTTCATGCCCAGTTTCTGGAAGACGAACTGGGTGATGTCCTGCGCCTTGTCGGTCAGTGCCTTCAGCAGGTGCACGGGCTCTATGGATTGCTGCCCGTTCTGCCGGGCCAGCGTGACCGCCTGTTGCACGGTCTCTTGTGCTTTGATCGTAAACTTGTCGAGTGTCATAGTTTTGCTCCTTTCTTTATTTTAATTTTCAATCTTCAATTTTCAATCATCAAACCTCGTGCCCGTATGCTACGGGCGGACAAAATGGCAGGTGGAGCAGTCAAAATGGCATTATTCCGTTAAACTTTCCTATTTTCAGCCGTCTAAGCGAGGAAAATAGGATTTTATTCGTAACTTTGCGCTTATAAACTAATAAATGTACGCGTATGAACAAGTTGTTGTGGGCTTTCGCCCTCGTAATACTGATGCCGATGACTATGTTTGGACAGACTTACAGCGAACTATGGGACAAGGTGCTCAAGGCACGTGTCGACGACCTGCCGCAGACGGAGATAGGAGTGCTCCGCCAGATAGCCGACAAGGCCGAGCGCGAGCGCCAGTACGGACAACTGATGAAGGCCGAGTTGGCCGAAGCCACGGCTCGGTGCAGCGTGTCCTCCGACTCCATAGTGCCCGCCGTGGAGCGCCTCAGGCAGCGCGAGCAGCAGGCCAAGGACGAGGTGCTGCGCGCCGTCTACGATGCCGTGCTGGGCTACGTCTACCAGCAGAACTCTCAGATGCTGGGCGATAATGCGACGGCCCTCTCACGCCAGTACTACGACAAGGCCCTCGAGCGCCCCGACCTGCTGGCACAAGCCAGAGACAAGGATTTCGAACCGCTGATAGGCATCGGAACCGACAGCGAGATCTACGGCCACGACCTGCTGAGCGTCATTGCCTACGAGGCCGAACGCTACGATCTGCTGCGCGACTACTACCTGCAGCAGGGACAGAACCGCCGCGCCATGCTGATGAGCAGTCTGATGGCCCTCAGGCAAGCCCGCCCCGACGAGGTGGAGCCGCTCGACGGCTCACGCTATCTGCAGCAACTGGACTCGCTCATCGGCGTCTATGCCGACCTCAAGGAGGTGGGCGAGGTGGTCGTGGAGCGCTACGACTACATGGACCAGATGACCACTGCCACCGCGCAGCAGAAGTGGGACTACCTGAACCGCGTCCTCGAGCAGTACGGCTCGTGGCCGCGCACCAACCGGCTGCGCAACAGCCGCAGCGCCCTGTCGCAGAAGTATCTGGAGACCCGCCTCATTGAGCATGTCGTCATACCCGACAAGCCGCAGGCCGTCTTGCTGGAGATGAGAGGCATCGACCGCATCACCATGCACGTCTATCGGCTGAAGGCCACGGCGGCCGATGTAGACAATCTGTCGCCCACCGACGAGAAGGACTACAAGAAGATTCAGCGGCTGATGACCGAGATGCCCGAACTGCAGCAGACGCGCACCTATCAGGGCAAGCAGCCCTGGCAGGTCTCTGAGGACTCGCTCCTGCTCAGCGGGCTGCCCGTGGGCGTCTATCTGCTCACCTTCGAAACCAATATCGGCGTACAGGTGTCAGAGTCGTTCTACTACGTGAGCGACCTGCGTATGCTCTCGCAGCGCATGCCCGACAACCAGAACCGCTACGTGGTGGTCAATGCCACCAGCGGGCAGCCCGACCGCGGCGCCCACCTGCGGCTCTCCATCTACAAAAACGGAAAAGGCCAGCAGACCGTCACGCTGACCACCAACGACCGCGGCGAGTGCCTCTACAGCACCAGCGACAACAGCGTGCGCCAGGTGTGGCTGACCACCGACAATGACAAGGCCTGTCCGTCGCTGTCGGCCTATGGCTACTTCTCGATGTACGACAACGACCGCGACGCCCAGAAGGTGCACATCTTCACCGACCGCTCCATCTACCGCCCCGGCCAGACCGTCCATGCAGCCGCCGTCTTCTACACCACCCGCCACGGCTACCAGCATCAGGCCGACGCAGGCAAGCGCGTCACCATGCGACTCAGGAATGCCAACCACGAGGTGGTCAGCGAGCAGCAGGTGGTGACCGACGAATACGGCACTTGTGCCGCCCAGTTCACCCTGCCGCGTCAGGGACTGACGGGCCGCTTCAGCATCGAGGCTGACGGTGCCCGCGAATACATACGCATGGAGGAATACAAGCGGCCTACCTTCGAGGTGGAGATACCCGCCGTGACCGATAACTATGCCGACGGCGACACCCTCCAGGTGACCGGCACCGCACGCTCCTATGCCGGCGTGCCTGTGCAGGGCGCCAAGGTGGCGTACACCGTTGAGCGCCGCCGCGCCTTCTGGTGGATGTCCTATTCCTACTACTGGAATCAGGGCTACGTCATCGAAGGCGACGACCGTGAGCCGCTGGCCAGTGGTGAAACCATGACCGACGGCGACGGCCACTTCACGGTGCCCATGCCGCTCACGGTGCCCAAGACACGCTATCCGATGTTCTACAACTTCGTGGTCGTGGCCGATGTGACCGATCAGGCCGGAGAGACCCATCAGGCCGAACTGTCGGTGCCCCTGGGCAACCGCAGGACAGCCTTCAGCGTGGACGTGCCCCAGAAGGTGCTGGCCGAGAAGGGTGGCACCGTGGCCTTCCATCTGCGCAATGCCGCAGGCAACGACATAGAAGCCTCGCTGCGCTACCGTCTGGATGGCGGCGCCTGGCTGACTGGCCATACCGCCACGCCCGTGACCCTCGCTGGGGCTCAACTGAAGAGCGGACAGCACACCGTGGAGGCCGTCTGCGAGGGCGATACCGTCAAGCAGTCGTTCACAGTCTTCTCACTCGACGACCGCCGTCCGGCCACCGATACCCGCGACTGGTTCTATGTCTCCGATACGCAGTTCCCCAACGACGGCCGTCCCGTCACCGTTCAGGTGGGCTCGTCTGACAAGGATGTCCACATCGTCTACACCGTCATCGCCGGCAAGACGCTCCTGGAGAGCGGAGCCGTGGACAAGAGCAACGAACTCATCAACCGCAAACTGACCTACAAGCCAGACTACGGAAATGGCCTCCTGCTCACCTTCGCCTGGGTGAAGGAAGGCAAGACATACACCCACCAGACCACCATCCGCCGCCCGCTGCCCGACACGCGACTGCAGATGCAGTGGCAGACCTTCCGCAACCGCCTGAAGCCAGGACAGCAGGAGGAGTGGACGCTGACCATCCTCGACCCCGACGGACGTCCCGCCAAGGCCCAACTCATGGCTACGCTCTACGATAAGAGCCTCGATCAACTGGCCGAGCATCAGTGGTCGCTCGTGCCTCCCGTGTGGCTGCCGACACCCAGCACGGCGTGGCGCTTCCAGTCGTGGGGAGGCGTGAGCAGCCGACAGGCAAAGCGCGACAATGTGCTCAATGTGCCTTCGTTGCACCTGAGCCAGTTCGACCATAGCATCTATCCTGAGGCCCACATCTTCGTTGGCTATGGCATGGGTCCGTTGATGAGGAACGCCCGGATGAAGAGTGCCATGCCGGAAATGATGATGGCTACACAGACCGCCGACGAAGCCGTCATGGACGGAATGTCCATCGGGGCTATGGATGCAGAGGAAGCCGAGACGACGGAAGAGGAAGCCGACAATGGCGGCGCTGAACGGCAGCAGTCGCAGGCAGGACAGGTGCAGATGCGCGAGAACCTGCAGGAGACGGCCTTCTTCTATCCCCAACTGACCACCGACGCCGAGGGCCGTGTAGCCCTGAAGTTCACTCTGCCCGAGAGCCTCACCACCTGGCGCTTCATGGGTATTGCACATACCACCGATCTGATGTACGGTTCGCTGACCGACGAGGCCGTGGCCAAGAAGGATGTGATGATACAGCCCAACGTGCCCCGCTTCGTCCGCATGGGCGACCGTGCCACCATCTCCGCCCGCATCTTCAACACCAGCGAGCAGCCCGTCAGCGGCAAGGCTCGCCTGGAACTCATCGACCCCGAGACAGAGACGGTGGTCTATGCCGACGAGCAGACCGTCGAGGTGCCGGCAAACTCCACCTTTGCTTCGTCCTTCCTCTGGGTTTGCACGGAGCAGACTCCCAGTTTGCTTGTTGCAAAGGTCATGGTCAGCGGCGAGGGCTTCAGCGACGGCGAGCAGCACTACCTGCCCGTGCTGCCCAACCGTGAGCGCGTCACCGTCACCGTACCCTTCACGCAGAACGAGCCGGGCACCCGTGAGATCGACCTGCAGGCGTTGCTCCCCCAGAACTCATCACTCATCACTCATCACTCACTATCGAGTACACCAACAACCCCGCCTGGCTGATGATTCAGGCTCTGCCCTCCGTAGGCCATCCTTACGACAACTGTGCCGTCTGCCAGGCCGCATCCTACTATGCCAACAGCATCGGCCGCCACATTATCGCCCAGAATCCCAACGCCAAGGGCGTTTTCGAAGCCTGGAGCCGCGAAAGTGAGACGGATAATTCTCTTCACTCTTCACTTCAAAAGAACCAGGAACTGAAAGACCTCCTGCTGAGCGAGACACCGTGGGTGATGGATGCCAACCGCGAGCAGGAGCAGAAGGAGCACCTGGCCGACTTCTTCGATGAGAACCTGATGAACCAGCGCCTCGCCTCGGCACTGGAGCGGATGAACACCCTCCAGCGCAGCGACGGTTCGTGGAGTTGGTGGCCCGGCATGCCCGGCTCCATGTATATGACTGTGGAGATCAGCGAGATGCTGGTCCGACTGAACGAGATGACTACCCAGCAGACCGACACGAAGCGTATGCTCGACCGTGCCTTCGGCTTCATGGGCGACGAGATCGTGACGATGGTCAACCAGATGAAGAAGGCCGAGAAGAAAGGCTGGCCCGCCACATTCCCCAGCCACATGGCCCTGCAGTGGCTCTACATCTGCACGCTCGACGGCCGCCAGTTGCCCGCCAAGGTGCAGCAGGCTAACGACTACCTTATCAAACTGCTGAAGAAAGAGACGCGCAACCAGAGCATCTACGACAAGGCCATGTCGGCCATCGTGCTCGGCAACAAGACCTACGTGAAGAGCCTGAAGGAGTACACCGTCTATCGTGAGGACATGGGCCGCTACTACGACACCCACCGCGCCCTCTACTCGTGGCGCAACTTCCGCATCCCCACGCAGGTGGCTGCCATCGAGGCCATCAAGCGGCTGACGCCTGAAGACACGCAGACCATCAGCGAGATGCAGCGCTGGCTGCTGCAGGAGAAGCGCACCCAAGCATGGGATACGCCCATCAACAGCGTCGATGCCATCTATGCCTTCCTCAATGGCAATAGTCAGTCGCTCTCTGCCCAGCCCAAGAGCATCCTGAAGGTGGACGGCCAGGAGATAGAGACCAGCCAGGCCACGGCAGGCTTGGGCTACGTGAAGACCGTGCTCCCCTCCTTGGGAGGGGCAGGGGGAGGCCACACCTTCACGGCCGAGAAGACATCCACCGGCACGTCGTGGGGTGCCGTCTACATGCAGTTCATGCAGCCCACCAGCGACATTGCCGTTCAGCAGAGCGGTATCAGTGTGAAGCGCGAGATTCTCAAGGCGGACGCAAACTCTGCGCTCAAGGTCGGCGACCGCATCAAGGTTCGCCTGACCATCGAGGCCGACCGCGACTACGACTTCGTGCAGGTCACCGACAAGCGTGCTGCCTGCATGGAGCCCGTCAACCAACTCAGCGGCTACCACTGGGGCTACTACTGCGCTCCCAAGGACTGCGCGACCAACTACTTCTTCGACCTCCTGCCGAAGGGCCGTCATGTCATCGAGACCGAGTTCTACATAGACCGTGCCGGCACCTACGAGACAGGCACCTGCACCGCCTCGTGTGCCTACAGTCCTGAGTTCCGCGGCTCGGCTCCGTCAATAATCCTCGAAGTGAAATGAAAAGAACCTTTATTATAGCAACTATGCTGTGCCTGACAGCACTTGGAGCGATGGCACAGAAAATCATAACTGACGCCCCCGTGGTCAACGTGGGCAAGACGGGCTATCAGGTGCCCGTCACCGCCACCTTTGAACTGAAGAACAAGGGCTCGCGCCACCTGGTCATCGAGGATGTGAAGCCCGACTGCGGCTGCACGAAGGTCGACTTCCCTCGCCAGGGCGTCAATGCCGGCGAGAAGTTCACCATCACCATGACCTACGATGCCCGCATGCTGGGACACTTCAGCAAGCAGGCTGCCGTCTATAGCAATGGCTCGCGCAAGCCGTTCTACCTGACCATGGAGGGTGTGGTGCTGGCCGAACTGAAGGACTACTCGAAGACCTATCCCTATGCCTTCGGCGACCTGCTGGCCGACGTGGACAATGTGGAGTTTGACGATGTGAACAAGGGTGAGCATCCGGAGGTGGTCATCCGCGTCGTGAACAATGGCGACTCGCTGATGACACCCAACGTGCTCCACCTGCCTTCCTACCTCACCGCACAGGCAGAGCCAGAGACGCTGGCTCCCGGCCGGTCGGGAACAATCACGCTGACACTCAACTCGGAGAACATTCACGACTTCGGACTGACTCAGACAACGGTCTACCTCGCCTCGCAGTTAGGCGAGAAGGTGGGCAGCGACATCGAACTGCCGGTGTCTGTGGTGCTCCTACCCAACACGCTACGCTTCGAGGGAGCCAACAAGCAGTATGCGCCCCGCCTGCAACTCTCTGCCGACAGCATCGTGCTGGGCAAGACGGGCGGCAAGATGCTGAAGCAGGAGGTCATCACTCTGACCAACACGGGACGCCTGCCGCTGAACATCTCGTCGCTGCAGATGTTTACACCCGGCCTGAAGGTCACCCTCGACCGACGGGAACTGCAGCCCCAGCAGACGGCCCGCCTCAAGGTGGCCATCGCCGACCGTGCGGCTCTGCTCAAGGCTCGTCAGCGTCCGCGTGTGCTGATGATTACCAACGATCCCGACCGCTCGAAGGTTATCATCAAGGTCAATATCAAATAACTCTTAACTCTTAACTCAACAGATGGAACATCCGGAGAACAGTTCAGAATATGCAGGCCTGCAGGTCAACAGTGGGGTGGAGCAGCCCTCCATCATCAACCCCTATCTGAAGCGCAACAAGTTTCGCCGCAGGGAGATGTCCGTCGGCGAGATGGTAGAAGGCATCGTCAAGGGCGACATCACCATCCTCTCGCAGGCCGTCACGCTGGTGGAGAGCGTCAATCCCGACCATCAGGCACGTGCTCAGGAGGTCATCGACAAGTGTCTGCCCTACAGCGGCCATAGCGTGCGCATCGGCATCAGCGGCGTGCCAGGTGCGGGCAAGTCGACCTCTATCGACGAGTTCGGCATCCATCTGCTACGCGAAAAAGGCGGCCGACTGGCTGTGCTGGCCATCGACCCCTCGAGTGAGCGCACCAAGGGCAGCATACTGGGCGACAAGACGCGCATGGAGAAACTCTCCGTCCACCCCGACTCGTTCATCCGTCCCAGTCCCTCGGCAGGCTCGCTGGGCGGCGTGGCCCGCAAGACGCGTGAGACCATCATCCTCTGCGAGGCCGCCGGCTTCGACAAGATCTTCGTGGAGACCGTAGGCGTGGGACAGAGCGAGACGGCCTGCCACTCGATGGTGGACTTCTTCCTGCTCATCCAGGTGGCCGGCACGGGCGACGAACTGCAGGGCATCAAGCGCGGCATCATGGAAATCAGCGACGGCATCGTCATCAACAAGTGCGACGGCGACAATGTGGATCGCTGCCACATGGCAGCCACCAACTTCCGCAACGCCCTCCACTTCTTCCCCATGCCTGAGAGCGGCTGGACGCCACGGGTGCTCTGCTACTCTGGCTTCTACGGCACGGGCGTCAAGGAGGTGTGGGACATGATTTACGAGTATTTCGACTTCGTGCGCCACAACGGCTACTTCGACTATCGGCGCAACGAGCAGTCGAAGTACTGGATGTATGAGACCATCAACGAGCAACTGCGGCTCAACTTCTACAACAACCCGCTCATCCGTGAGCAGTTGACGCAGGCAGAGGCGAGTGTGCTCGAAGGCCGGAAGACCTCGTTTGTGGCAGCAGGCGACCTGCTCGACCTCTACTACTCTCAACTAACCGACAGAAAGTGATGCAGATAGAAATAGACAACGGCAGTGGCTTCTGCTTCGGCGTGACCACAGCCATCAAGAAAGCCGAAGAGGAACTGGCAGAGGGCAAGACGCTCTACTGTCTGGGCGACATCGTGCACAACGGCATGGAGTGTGAACGCCTGCGTCAGATGGGGCTCATCACCATCAACCACGACGACCTGCAGCGGCTCAGAAACGTAAAGGTGCTGCTGCGTGCCCACGGTGAGCCGCCTGAGACCTACGAACTGGCTCGACGCAACAACATCGAAATCATAGATGCCACCTGCCCCGTGGTGCTGCAACTGCAGAAGCGCATCAAGAAGCAGTATGAGGCCGGCGACGGACAGATAGTCATCTTCGGCAAGAAAGGCCATGCCGAGGTGCTGGGACTGGTGGGGCAGACGCAGTCGAACGCCATCGTCATCGAGAGTTTTGACGAGGTGACCAAACTCGATTTCTCTCGCGACATCTATCTGTACAGCCAGACCACGAAGAGCCTTGACGAGTTCCACCGCATCATCGACTACATACAGAACCACATGCAGGCGGGAGCCAAGTTCCAGAGTTTCGACACCATCTGCCGCTCGGTGGCCAACAGGATGCCTAACATCTCGCAGTTCGCTGCCAAGCACGACCTGATTCTCTTCGTTTGCGGACGCAAGAGCAGCAATGGCAAGGTGCTCTACAACGAGTGTCTGCGGGTGAATCCCAACACCCATCTCATCGAGGGCCCCGAGGAGATACAGCCGGAGTGGCTGGCGCAAGTGGAGACCGTGGGCATCTGTGGAGCCACTTCCACACCCAAGTGGTTGATGGAGCAGTGCCAGAGGAAGATTGAAGATTGAAGATTGAGGATTGAAGATGATGAGACGCTGTCTATACCTGCTATTGATATGGTGTGTGCCGATACTGCTGATGGCGCAGATGCCGCGCTACGACAAGATGTCACCCCTGCTGCGCCAACTGGCACGCCAGCAGACGGCATTGTCGCGTGGCGATGTTGGGCGTTCTGTGGCAAAAACGCAGGCAACGGTGTGTGCCTTCGTCAAAACCACCGACCCTAATGCCCTGACTGACTACGGTTGCCAGGTGCTGGCTCATGTGGGCCAGATCTACATTGCCTCCATCCCCATGGAGTCGCTGACGGCCCTCTCGCTCGATGCCCGTGTGCTCCGCTTGGAGGCCCGACAGGGCAACAGCATCACCACCGACCAGATGGCCACCCACATCAATGCCCTGCCCGCCTACGAGGGCCGCAACCTGCCTCAGGCATACACCGGCCAGGGGGTCGTGGTGGGCTTGATGGACATCGGCTTCGACCTGACTCATCCTACGTTCTACTCCCGCGATACCACCGAATACCGCATCAGCCGGTTCTGGGATATGCTCTCTGCCGACACTATTGGCAGTCCGCTCTATGTGGGGCGCGACTATGCAGGCCGCGAGGCCCTGCTGACCTATGCACATTCTCGCGACGGACTCGACCAGACGCACGGCACCCATACGGCAGGCATAGCCGTCGGCAGCGGCTATGATTCACCCTATCGGGGTGTGGCTCCCGATGCCGACATCTGTCTGGTGTCTAATGCCGTCACCGAAGACGTCGTCTACATCGACTCGGCCGACTACTACAAGTACACCTTCGCCACCGATGCCCTGGGCTTCAAGTATATGTTCGACTATGCCCGGCAGGTGGACAAGCCCTGCGTGCTGTCGTTCAGTGAGGGCAGTAGTCAGGACTTCTTCGGCTACGACCTGCTCTACTACGAGATGCTCGACTCGCTGGTGGGCCCCGGTCGCATCATCGTGGCTGCCGCTGGCAACAACGGCCACTACAAGTCGTGGTTCCGCAAGCCCGCCGGCGTAGAGTCCATGGGCACCTTCCTCTATAGCGACAAGTCGTCGGTGATGTTTGTCCTGAAGTCAGCCTCCGATTTCTCCCTCCGTGTGGTGACCTATGGCGAGCACAACGACACCACGCTGGTGCCTATGAGCGAGGTGCTCCTCCAGCCCGACTCCGTGCTCACCCTGCCCGGCGTCACCTTGGGTGCCTATCCCTCGTGCTATGTGCCCGAGGAACTCTGCTACGACGTGGTGCTGACGGGCCAGAGCCCTCTCGGCGGCTCCCCCAGACTCTCCGCAGAGGTAGTGGGCAGTGAGGCCGACGTGGAGTTTTGGCGCGTGACGGGCTCACTCATCGAAGACGCTCTCAATCCCCTGCTCTGTGCCGGCGAGTACGTGGGAAGCATCCATTCGCCGGGCAGCGCACCCTGCGTCATCTGCGTGGGAGCCACTATCCACCGCGACAGCATCCTCAATGTCAATGGCCAATGGATGGTGTCGAAGGCTGGTGAGACCGGCATGCGCACCTACTATTCCTCCGTGGGCCCCACCTACGACGGCCGCACGAAGCCCGACGTGATGGCTCCCGGCTCCAACGTCATCTCCTCCTACAGCAGTTACTATCTGGAGACGCATCCCGATGCCAATGATATCGCCTGGGATGTGGCCCACTTCGACTTCCAGGGGCGCACCTATCCGTGGAACAGCAACAGCGGCACGTCTATGTCGTGTCCGGCCGTGGCCGGAGCCATCGCACTGTGGCTGCAGGCCAAGCCTGACCTGACGCCAACGCAGGCTATGGACGTCATCCGCCGCACCAGCCGCCACCCCGATGCCACGCTCGACTATCCCAACAACCACTATGGCTACGGCGAGATCGACGTCTATCGCGGTCTGCTCGACATTCTGGGCGTCGACCAGATCAGGGAGGTTTCTGCCGTGCATACCGCTGCCCGCGTCGCCTTCTCTGGCGGCACGCTCAGCATCACGCTCGATGAGCCCCTGACGGCTCCAGCCCGGTTGCGCCTATACAACATGAGCGGTCGCCTGGTGAAGACAACCGCTCTGAGTGCTGGTCAGTGTGTGTTTACGATACCCCTCGGCCATCTGCCTGCCGGCATCTATGCCGTCCAACTCGATGGCCCCGCTTCGGTCAGCGGCTCTTCGCTCGTCAGGCTCTGACGGCCTGCTCGAATCGATCCATCAGCCACTTGTTCTGCTCGTCGATGGTCATCTCGCTGTTATCCAGCAGGATGGCGTCGTCGGCCTGACGGAGCGGCGACACCTCACGGTGAGAGTCTATATAGTCGCGCTCCTCCACGTTCTTCAGTATATCGTCGTAGTCGGCCGGCATACCCTTCTGCTGCAGTTCGTCGTAGCGGCGCTGGGCACGCACGCGGGCTGAGGCCGTCACGAAGATCTTCAGTTCGGCATCGGGGAAGACGGTGGTGCCTATGTCGCGACCATCCATTACGATGCCCCCCTCGCGCCCCATCTTCTGCTGCTGGGCCACCAGGGCCGTACGCACAAAGGGAATGGCGGCAATGGGGCTGACGTGGTTGCTCACTTCCAGGCCGCGAATCTCCAGTTCCACGTTCTCGCCGTTCAGGAAGGTGGTCGTCCGTCCGTCCACCAGTCGCTGGTCGATGCTGATCTGGGGCATGGCCTCGCTGAGAGGCTCTTCCAGCACGGCACCATCGGCCGCAAAGAACCCGTGGCGCAGGGCATAGAGGGTGACGGCACGGTACATGGCGCCCGTGTCTACGTAGACATAGCCCACCCGTCGGGCCAGGTCTTTGGCCATCGTGCTTTTGCCGCACGACGAGTGGCCGTCAATGGCTATGGTAATCTTTTTCATAATGCGTAAGAGATGTTTATCACAAGTGAGTTGCTGCTGACGTGGTATTTAGCGTAGGCCACGTGCAGTTTCAGGCGCTCCAGCGTCATGCCCGCGCCCAGCGAGAGTCCGGCCCCGTGGCTGCTCTCACCGTCGTCGGTGGCAATCTTCATCTCCGAGGCCCGCAGGCCGTTGTAGCCCGCAGCCACGTAGAACTGCTCCGACAGTATCAGGTCGGCACCGATGATGAGGTGCTTGCCCAGCCCGTATTGCCAGTCGTTCAGTCTCGTCAGCGTGGCCGACAGCCGCAGGGGCGAGCCCACGAGTCGTTTCGTTACGCCCAGTTGCAGGTCGAGCGGCATCTTCTCGTAGTCATCCTCGTAGGCCTTCACCTGTCCGCCCAGATTGCGCGCCACGGCGCTCACGCTCCATTCCTTTTCGGGGTCATAGTAGTTCAGACCCAGGTCCACGCAGGCTCCCAGGGCGTTGTAGTTGCCTATGTAGGAAGCCACGAGCCGTGCCGTGATGCCGCCGCTCAGGTTCTCGGCCAGGCCGTAAGCGAAGGTGCCGCCCAGGGCAATGTCGCGTGCGCCGAAGGTGCCCGTCTGTTCGCCGGTGGCGGTGGTCTCCTTCATCTCGCCGTAGTTGATGAAGCGGCCCTGCACGCCCCATGTGCCGCGTTCGCCCACGGCACGGGTAAACGAGGCGCTGGCCGTCACCGAGCCCTCCATGTAGGTCATCATGTTCAGGTTGAGCGTGCGGTCGGTCACCATGTTGATCAGTGCAGGATTGTGGAACACCAGTGCCGCGTCATCGTCGGCAATGGTGATGTTGTCTCCGCCCAGGGCCGCCACGTGGGCACTCGCCGGCAGGCGCAGAAAGTTGAACACATCCTCGCTGTCCTGCGCCCTCGCCGAGAGCACAAGCAGTAGCAGCAGTAGTGTGATGACGTGTTTCTTCATCTGTCAATAAGAACGCACATTTCCGCGTTTTATTGCAGTGCGGCAGCATTTTTCAATCCTCGGGTCGCATTTTTTGTTAGGAACGTCACTTTACGTTGGTTCCGATATTGTTTATTGGGGAGAGGTAAGGCGAAAACTGGGGCTAATACCCTATGAACCAGGGAGAAAGGAGCCTTCAAACTTCCTTGCGCCTATAGGCAAAAGACCTTGCGGCTCCAGTCAAAAGGTCTTGCGGCTCCAGCCAAAATGATTTTGCGCTCAGAGGCAGAAGCAGGATAGAAGCAGGGTAGAAGCAGGATAAAAAGGCAATCCTGCTACCCCTAACTTGGTGAAAATGAGCGGTTTGGCCTCCAGAGAAGCAGGATAGCAGGATTGTTTTCTTTTTTGCACTGTAGAGAGAATCAAATATAGGTGAGATTTCACCGATGAAAAACTTGCTGTTCTCAAATAAATGTCGTACTTTTGCAGCCGTTTTCTAAATAACATCATGAAGAAATGAAAAGTGGAAAGTTCATTCTGTTGGCTCTACTCGAAATGAGCATTGCGCTTCCTGCTTTTGCGCAGGGCGACAAGACGTGGTCTCTGCAGGCTGGTTTCGGCGAGATAAATATGTTGGAGAATAAGTATGATGAAGGCGACCACTTCGTCTCTGAAGACCAGGGCAACGCATTCTATCTCTCTGCCGACTACTGGCTCTCACAGCGCTTTGCCCTCAGCGGAGGAATTGCCTTTGAACAGCAAGGCCTGTATACGGACTATTCTGATGGCATCGGCCTGAAGAAGGTGAATATGCTTGGCGTGAATGCTGGGGCGAAATACTATTTCTTTCCTAAGAAGTGGATATTCCAGCCACATGTGGGGGCCTCGGTCTATACCAATGTCCTGAATTTGGGACGCCAGAAAGGAGAGTCGATAGTGACGCTTGAACAAGGTCAGCCAGGCAGTCATGGCGTGTTGAGTTACGATGTGCAGTGCCCTGCATTGAGCCTTTCTCCACAGATTGGTCTCGATATCCACCTGTTTAGCAGCCTTTCGCTGTGTGTCGACTATGACTATCGCTTCGGACTCTGGGGAAGCAACAAGGCTCAACTGAGGTTCACCGATGGCGTATTGGCCGGGCAGACTGTTGGTATTGACGAACGGAATATGCGCAGCAGCATCTCCATCGGTCTGAAGATGGACTTCCCCGCCAAGCCTGTCTCCAGTGAAGCCAAAGACAACTTGCTCTGGTTGTTGTATTCATGGATTTCCTCAAAAGCAAGATAATTCGGGGCTTTTCTGGGGCGATTTGTGAAAGTTTTCGGCGCAAGAGGCTCGTAATTCGAAAATTTTGTGTAAGTTTGCAGTCGCAATGCTGGAAGTGAAGAAGAGCCGCGGGGCCGATCTGGAACGGGGCTGGACGAAGCGCTTCCTGCTGGGACTGCTCTTGGCGGGGGGCTGCTTGTACGTGGGACTGGAGTATTCGGTCGCGCCAGATGACCCGTTGGACGATCCCGAACTGCTGGAGATGCTGGCAGGCGACGAGGAACTGTCATCACTGCTGCGCCCGGAGCCGGAACTGGCACAGGTCCCCAAGGCAGAGCCGAAGCCACAGGTGCGCCTGATAGTGGTAGACGAGGAGCAGCCCCAGGAGACGGTGCAAGAGCCGGAACCGGTGGAGACCGATGCACGCGGCGACATGGAGGAACCGACGGATGAGGAACTGGAGCCGCCCGCACCTCAGGACGAGGATGCCGTGGCATTCCGTGTGGTGCAGGACATGCCGCAGTTTCCCGGCGGTGCCACGGAACTGATGAAGTGGCTGACGCGCAACCTGCACTACCCCAAAGTGGTGGAACAACAGAAGGTGCAGGGCAAGGTGGTGGCTGAGTTCATCGTGAATCAGGACGGCTCCATCACCGATGTGAGCATCGTCCATTCGCTGCATCCGCAGTGCGACCGCGAGGTGCTGCGCGTGCTGCGCATGATGCCCCGTTGGACACCTGGCATCGAGAACGACCGCCCCTGTCGCACCAAGGTGTGCATACCGGTGGTATTTAGACAATAAACAATAACCGTGAAACAATAAACAATAACCGTTAGACAATAAGCGATAAACGAGTAAACTATATGATAACATCTGACGAAATCCTGAGAATCGTGAACGAGGGTCTGGAGGCCCTCCCGTATGACCGCCGCCCCATGTCGCTCTACGAGCCCATCCGCTATGTGCTTTCACTGGGTGGCAAGCGCATCCGCCCCGTGCTGATGCTGCTGGGCTACAATCTCTTCCGTGAGCATCCGGAGGATATCCTGATGACGGCCCTCGGACTGGAGACCTACCACAACTACACGCTGCTGCACGACGACCTGATGGACAATGCCGACCTGAGACGCGGACACCAGACGGTGCACAAGAAGTGGGACGCCAACACGGCCATCTTGTCGGGCGACTCGATGCTGGTGCTGGCCTATCAGCGCGTGGCACAGTGCGACAAGGCGCATCTGCCGCAGGTGCTGAGCCTCTTCACCGAGACGGCACTGGAGATAGGCGAGGGGCAGCAGTACGACATGGACTTTGAGACGCGCACCGACGTGACCGAGGAGGAGTATATCGAGATGATCCGCCTGAAGACCAGCGTGCTGCTGGCCTGTGCGCTGAAGATGGGTGCCATCCTGGGCGACGCCTCACCGGAGGATGCCGACCTGCTCTATCAGTTCGGCGAGAAGATAGGCCTGGCCTTCCAGTTGCAGGACGACCTGCTGGATGTCTACGGCGATCCGAAGGTGTTCGGCAAGGCCATCGGCGGCGACATCACCTCGAACAAGAAGACCTATATGCTGATCAATGCCGTCAACCGCGCCAACCCCGAGCAGCGCAAGGAACTGATGCGCTGGATTGAGGCCAAGACCTTCGACCGCCAGGAGAAGGTGGCTGCCGTGACCCGTCTGTACGACGAGATCGGCATCCGCGGGCTCTGCGAGGAGAAAATCAACTTCTATTTCGAGCAGGGCAAGGCACTGCTGGAGCAGGTGAGCGTGCCCGCTGAGCGCAAGGAGCAACTGCGGCTCTACACCAACACCATGATGCACAGGGAGAAGTGATGAGTGAAAAGTGATAAGTGATGAGTGTGCATTTCATAGATACGCATATCCATCTGGACGGCGAGGAGTTTGATGCCGACCGCGAGGCCGTGATGCAACGGGCCCGTGAGGCTGGGGTGGGGGCGATGCTCCTGCCTGCCATCGACCTGGCATCCTCGCGCCGCATCCTCGACCTCTGTCGCCAGTATCCGGACTTTCTCTACCCCATGGTGGGCCTGCACCCCGAGGAGGTGCGGGCCGACTGGCAGGAGCAGTTGTCCGCTCTCCGCTCATTACTCAACGCTCATCGCTCTGTTATCGCCATTGGCGAGGTGGGCCTCGACTTCTATTGGAGTCGCGAGTTCGAGCAGGAGCAGTTGGCTGCCTTCGAGGCGCAGGTCGAATGGTCTATAGAGACTCGCCTGCCGCTGATGATTCACTGTCGCAAGGCGCAGAACGAGATGGTGGCCATATTAAAAAGGTACGCACGCGAACTGCCAGGTGGCGTGTTCCACTGCTTCACCGGCAACGAGCACGAGGCCGCCGAACTGCTCCAGTTCGACCGCTTTGTCCTGGGTGTGGGTGGCGTCTTCACCTTCAAGAAGAGCCATCTGCCGGAGGTGCTGCCCGTCGCCGTGCCCCTCGACCGGCTGGTACTGGAGACCGACGCCCCCTATATGGCTCCCGTCCCCATGCGTGGCCAGCGCAACGAGAGTGCCTATCTGGTGCATGTAATCAGCCGCATGGCTGAGGCCTACGGCATCAGTGAGGATGAACTGAAACGTCGCACGACAGAGAATGCCGAGCGCGTCTTCGGAGCGATATTAAATGAGAAAAAAAGTTAAATCGCGACCGGCGGGAGCAAATTCTTCACTCTTCACTTTCCACTCTTCACTTTTTTTATTACCTTTGCAGCCGCTTACGACAAAGGAGAGGTGCTCGAGTGGTTGAAGAGGCACGCCTGGAAAGCGTGTAACCGGCAAAACTGGTTCGCAGGTTCGAATCCTGTTCTCTCCGCGAAAAATCCCAAAGGAACCAACATCGGTTCCTTTTTTTATTTCTGTTGCAACAATGAGCGGGCAAACTCGATGAGGGTGTCCCGGCCGCGCATGAAGTCGGCATCGGTCTGCTGGACGTTGTAGTCGGGAGCGATGCCGAACTCGACGGAATGCCCCTGGGCATCGTACATCGGCACGGCAGAGAAGCGCACGCTCCAACCGCAGGGCAGGCTGCTGCTGAAAGGCATGCCGGCACCGCCGCCCGTATGGTCACCAACGATGGTCACATGGGGCATGGCCTGCATGTAGACCGCAAACTCGTTGGCAGCACTGTAGACATGGCGGTTGACGAGCAGCACCACGGGCTTGTTCCAGCGCAGGTTGGCAGAGGGCTCCAGATAGAGCGGTTCCTTGGCCGAGAAGTCGCTATGGCCGGGCCCCGTCTTATGCTGGCTGTAGCCCACGAGAGTCTTCTCCTGACAGAAGCGGGCCGCCAGTTTCTCGGCATTACTCAGCATGCCGCCGCCGTTACTGCGGATGTCGACTATCAGTCCCTGGCAGAGCAGCATGTGCTTGAACACCTCGTCCAGATTGCCCTCGCCGATGGCATTGTTGAAACTCTCGTAGCGCATATAGCCGATGTTGTCGTCCAGTATGCGGTAGTCGATGCCCGAGGCGATGCGGTAGTCGGTGCCCAGATAGCGGCGCAGCAGGGTGTCGCTGAAGTTGGTGGGGTAGTCCTCGTACCACGACCAGTAGCGGCCATAGTCGTGGGCTGCAGTCAGGTTGACGTGTCCGTCGCGCAGTTCGCTGAGCATGCGGGTCAGCACCTCGAAGAGTTGCTGGGTAGTCATGCCGTCGTTCACCTGTGCCCTATAGCGTTGGTGCACCTCGTTCCAGTCCAGCCCGTATGCCTCGTGCTTATAGTCCAGGAAGCAGTAGTGCTCATCAATAATCTTCCACAAGGCTTCCAAGTTGCCTTGCGGGGTGTCGTCGAACTGCTCTTCGTCGACGCAGGCTGTGCACAGCATCAGCAGGCATGCAGCACAGCATATTGTTCGTAGAAATGTCATGGCAGTGTTCTTTTGGATGGCAAAGTTACGAATAAGTGAGAGAAAAACCAAAATTATTGGAGTTTTTTTGTTACCTTTGCACAGTGAATAGAGATTACAAATCGAAATATATGAAAAAGATATGGTTGACAATGGTGCTGGGCGGCCTGTTTGTGACTGCAACGGCACAAGAGAGTTACAGAATTCCCGTGAGCGAGGAGCATGAGAAGATGCAGACGGGACAGTTTGAACCCACATGGCAGTCGCTGGAGACGCACCAGACGCCAGAGTGGTTCCGCAACGCGAAGTTCGGCATCTGGGCCCACTGGGGTGCACAGTGCGTGGAGGGCAGCGGCGACTGGATGGCACGCGAGATGTATATGGAGGGACACCGTAAGTCGAACTTCCACCGTGAGCACTACGGCCATCCGTCGGAGTTTGGCTATAAGGACGTCCTCCCGCTGTTCAAGGCCGAGAAATGGCAGCCCGACAGTCTGGTGGCCCGCTACAAGCGTTGCGGCGCACAGTATTTCTTCGTGCTGGGCAACCACCACGACAACTACGACCTGTGGGACTCGCAGTACCAGCCCTGGAACTCGAAGAATATCGGTCCGAAGCGCGACATCCTGGCCGAATGGGCTGCGGCCGCCAAGAAGCAGGGACTGCCACTGGGCATCTCGTTCCATGCTGACCATGCATGGACCTGGTTCGAACCCTCGCAGCGCTATGACCTCGAAGGTCCGATGGCCGGTGTCTATTACGACGGCAATCTGACGAAGGAAGACGGCAAAGGCAAGTGGTGGGAAGGACTGGACCCGCAGATGCTCTACCAGCAGAACCACCCGATGAGTAAGGGCTCGTGGGATAACAATGCTATGCACGATCAGTGGGACTGGAGCCATGGTGCCTGTCCGCCGTCACGTGAGTTTGTCACCAATTTCTATGACCGCACCCTCGATGCCATCAACCGCTATAATCCCGACCTGATCTATTTCGACGTCACCGTGCTGCCGTTCTATCCCCTGAGCGACTGCGGTCTGAAGATTGCTGCACACCTCTACAATAAGAACCCGCGTAGCGTGGTGTTTGGCAAGATACTGAACGAGGACCAGAAGAAGGCACTGACCTGGGACGTGGAGCGCGGTGCTCCCAACCAGATGATAGAACGACCTTGGCAAACCTGCAACTGCATAGGCGACTGGCACTACAACACTGCTACCTATGAGCGTGGCTATAAGTCGGCCACGAACATGGTGAAGCAACTGGTGGATATCGTGTCGAAGAACGGTAACCTGCTGCTGAATATCCCCTTGCGCGCCGATGGTACCTACGACGAGAAGGCATCGGCCTTCCTCGATGAACTGGAGGCTTGGATGACACAGAACGGAGAGAGCATCTTCGGCACCCGCCCCTGGGTGAAGTTCGGTGAGGGCCCGGTGGCTGAGAAAGACATCAAGATCAACTCGCAGGGCTTCAACGAGAAACAATACAACGGCATGGACTATCGTGACATCCGTTTCAACCAAACGGGGAAGTACCTCTATGTGACGGCAATGGGCTGGCCCAAGGACGGCAAACTCGTAGTGAAGTCGCTGGCCAAGGGGAATCCCAACTTCAAGAAGCGTATCAGCGAGGTGTATCTGCTGGGATATGGCAAGTTGAAAGTCCGTCAGACGGCAGAGGGTCTTGAAGTGAATCTGCCCAAGCCATGCAACCAGATTGCGCCCGTGCTGAGAGTGAGAAAGTAATATTGAAACTCTGTTATGTTGGTGGGTTTCTCATAACCCGCGAACGATGCCAACCATGAAGCGGTGCGTCAGTACGTGCTGCTTCAGGTTATTTACTTGCAGTTGCTGGTAGTCGCCCATATAGCCCACGCTGAGGGCTGTCTTGCGCGAGAACTGCCAGGCGACTGTCAGTTGCTGTCGGAACGAGGGCTGCGAGACAAAGGTAGTGGGCACCACGTTGTGGTCGTAGTTGCCCTGCGAGAATATTTCGTAGTACGACTGGCCGTAGTTAGGACTGAAGGCCACGCCCAGCAGGGGCAGGTCGAGGGCATAGCGGAAGGAGAAGCGGTGGAGGCGGTAGGTGGTGATGGCCGATGGACAGAGTTGCAGCCCCAGCCGTGCCTGTGCCGGATTGTTGCCGTTGCGGGTGTTGTAGATGAATCCCAGCCCCAGGTCGGCCAGTCCGCCGGCTTGCAGTGTCCAGCGGTCGCCGATGAGGTTCCATTCGTAGTAACGTCCGAAGCCGAGATGGTAGGCACCCTCCAGTTCGCTGCCGTCCTCTGAGCGGTCGCTGACGGTGGAGAGATTCACCATGTGCAGCCAGAGCGTGCTCCAGCGGCTGTCGGCGCGAGTGCTCATGCTGCTGCCGAGGAAGGTGATGCCCGTGCCGCTGAACTTCTCCTGCGACAGATAGGTGTCCAGAATGCGGGTGGGGCCGACGCCCACCTGATAACTCTGTTGCGCCCTTGCAGGGCTAAAGAGCAAAGTGCAAAGTGCGAAGAACACTGTACGGAGCACAATGTGCAAAGGGGCGGGTCTCTTAATCATCGAACAATCTCAGTTGACCGGTCATCTCGTCTATGATTTGCTGCTCACTCTTGCCGGCATCGGGGTCGAGGTTGTCAGCGTCCGAAAGGTCCTCCCCTCCTTCGGAGGGGTCGGGGGAGGCTTCTGGGAAGCGCGTGGGCTCCAGTTCCACGATGCTCTCAACCTGCCAGGTGCTGATGCGCTTGCCCTTGGCCTTGAAGCCCTTCACGGCAATGAACTGCTCGGCATCGATGTCCTCCGATCCGCGGAACTCGTCGGCACCGCCGTAGGTGACGCGGATGAGCGGATAGACCACATCGCTGAGCAGCACCAGCATCGACTGCGGATTCTCGCCCAGGAAGTTCTGCTTGCGCTTCAGACCCTCCATCAGGAATCGCTTCATGTAGGGGTAGCCCTGGTTGTCGGCATCGAAGAGCACCGCCGTCCATACCTTGTCGGGCTGGTACTTCTCTATACGCAGGATGTTTTCCTCGTAGTGGTTGTTGACGTCGAAGTTGGTCAGGTAGAAGTCACCGTTCTTCAGCGTCACCAGGATCTGGTCGTCATCGAAGAACTCGCCCAGCAGCGTGCCGTGCTCGTCGTAGTTCAGACGGTTCACGTCGGGATCGAACCACACCTTGCGTCCGCCCAGCGTGGAGTGGCCCTGAGCCTTCAGCGTGATGCGGTGTACGGGGAACTTCGTCAGGAGGTTGCCCCTGGCCGAACGGCCCTTGATGTCGATGTTGGCAAACGAGCGCTCCAGGAAGATGCTCATGCGCGGATGGGCGGCCTGCACCGAGGCGTCGAGCGTCACCTTGATGACCTCGGCCTCGCCGTTGGGGTTGGCCGTGAAGTAGAGCACCTTCGTGCCCGGCGTGCCCTGTGTGGTGTCCACCTCGCGGTCGCGGGTGATGCCGGTCACGTTGAAGCGCTTGATGTAGCAGGGGCCTTGGCGTCCGTCGCGGTACACCATATTATATATAGTGCGCTTGTCGTTCTTCTTGAACACGCTCAGCCACATGACGTTCTTGCCCACAAAGAGTTTCTCGGCCACGCGCACCACCTTGAACTTGCCGTCCTTGTAGAAGATGATCACATCGTCGATGTCGGAGCAGTTGCACACAAACTCGTCTTTCTTCAGGCCCGTGCCGATAAAGCCCTCCTGGCGGTTGATGTAGAGTTTCTGGTTGGCCTCCACCACCTTGGTAGCCTCGATGGTGTCGAAGTTGCGAATCTCGGTCAGTCGCGGATGGTCCTTGCCGTACTTGTCCTTCAGGAACTGGAACCAGTCGGCAGTCACCTCCACCAGATTCTGCAGGTCGCGGTCTATCTGCTCAATCTCGGCCTTGATGCGGGCCATCAGTTCGTCGGCCTTCTCCTTGTTGAACTTCAGGATGCGCTGCATCTTGATCTCCAGCAGGCGCAGGATGTCGTCCTTGGTCACCTCGCGCACCAGTTGGGGGTAGAAGGGTGTCAGCCGGTTGTCGATATGCTCGCACACCTTGTCCACGTTGGGTGCCTCCTCAAACTTCTTGTCTTTGTAGATGCGCTCCTCGATGAAGATTTTCTCCAGCGAGCAGAAGTGGTACTGCTCCAGCAGTTCGTTTTTGCGAATCTCCAGTTCCTGACGGATGAGGTCCTTGGTGCGCTCTACGGAGTGGCGCAGCACGTCGCTCACGGTGAGGAACTGCGGCCGCTCGTCCTTGATGACGCAGCAGTTGGGCGAGATGTTGATCTCGCAGTCGGTGAAGGCGTAGAGGGCGTCGAGCGTCTTGTCGCTGCTGACGCCAGGGGCCAGATGCACCTGAATCTCCACCTGGGCCGATGTCAGGTCGGTCACGTTGCGGGCTTTTATTTTGCCTTTCTCGATGGCCTTGGTGATGCTCTCAATGACGGTGCTGACGGTCTTCGAGAAGGGCAGGTCGCGGATGACCAGCGTCTTCTGGTCCAGTTTTTCTATTTTTGCTCTCACTTTCAGCACGCCGCCGCGCTGGCCGTCGTTGTATTTCGACACGTCGATGGAGCCGCCCGTCTGGAAGTCGGGGTAGAGGTGGAACTCGCGTCCGTGCAGATAGGCGATGGCCGCATCGCAGATCTCGCAGAAGTTGTGGGGCAGGATCTTCGACGACAGACCCACGGCGATGCCCTCGGCTCCCTGTGCCAGCAGTAGCGGGAACTTCACGGGCAGCGTGATGGGCTCCTTGTTGCGGCCGTCGTAGGACAGTTGCCACTCGGTGGTCTTGGGGTTGAAGACGGTGTCGAGGGCAAACTTGCTAAGTCGGGCCTCGATGTATCGTGGGGCGGCCGCACGGTCGCCGGTCAGGATGTTGCCCCAGTTGCCCTGCGTGTCCACCAGCAGGTCCTTCTGTCCCAGTTGCACCAGGGCGTCGCCGATGCTGGCATCGCCGTGGGGGTGGAACTGCATGGTGTGGCCCACAATGTTGGCCACCTTGTTATATCTGCCGTCGTCCATGCGCTTCATCGAGTGCATGATGCGTCGCTGCACGGGCTTGAAGCCGTCCTCGATGTGAGGCACGGCGCGCTCCAGGATGACATAGGATGCATAGTCGAGGAACCAGTTCTGGTACATGCCGCTCAGGTGGTGCACCACCGAGGCGTCGAAGCGGTTCACGGGCTTATAGTCGGAGTGGCCTTCAGCGGTGTCTGCGGCCTCTTCGCTCTCAGGAGTCTCAGGAATCAGGTCTTTTATTTCGTCGTCCATTGGGTTAGAGTGGGTTTGCTGTTTTCTTTATTTTGATTGAGCGTCAATGTAGCGCATGATCAGGTCTACGGCCTGCTCCTCGCTGAGGCCGTCCATGCTGATCACCAGTTGATAGTAGCGGGCATCGTAGCGCGACGTGCCGGTGTAGCGGCGGATGTACTGCTCGCGGCCCTTGTCCACCTCGTCGATGATGCTCATGGCCTGCTCGCGGCTGATGCCCCGCTTCTGCATCACGTGGGCTATGCGGTACTCCAGCGACGCCTGTATCAGGATGTTCAGGTGGTTGGGGTGCTGGTCGAATATGTAGAAGGCGCTGCGCCCGGCGATGATGCACGAGCCCTCGGCGGCCACCTCCTTCAGTATCTCCGTCTCGGCGTGGTACATCTCCTCGGTGGTCATCGAGTCGGGCACCCGGCCCGACGGCTGGTAGTAGGCCGACACGTTGGCCCGCTCGAAGGTGGGCACGAAGGTCTGCAGCATGTCTGTCCACCAGTTGCTCTTCTTGGCCTTCAGCCGCTCTATCTCTTCGCTGCTCAGGCTGAACTTCTCCTGCAGTCCCTGGATGACGGCCTTGTCGTAGAAAGGCACGCCGAGGCGCTCAGCCAACTGCTGTCCGATGGCGCGTCCGCCGGAGCCCAGTTCGCGGTTGATGGCTATTACGAATCTCTCGTTCTTGTTCATAGTTGTTGGCAATGTGGATGCAAAGATACAAAATATTTCTTAATTCTTACCTCTTGATTCTTCTTTTTTAATTATAATTTGTACCTTTGCACCCAATTATTCGAATAAATTACACTTATTATGGCACAAGAAGACGTATTTAAGAAGATTGTATCGCACTGCAAGGAATATGGTTTCGTGTTCCCTTCCAGCGATATCTATGATGGACTGGGCGCAGTCTACGACTACGGACAGAACGGCGTTGAGTTGAAAAACAATATCAAGGAATACTGGTGGAAGTCGATGGTCCTGCTTCACGACAACATCGTGGGCATCGACTCGGCCATCTTCATGCACCCCACCATCTGGAAGGCCTCGGGCCACGTGGATGCCTTCAACGATCCCCTCATCGACAACCGCGACTCGAAGAAGCGCTATCGTGCCGATGTGCTCATCGAGGACCAGATAGCCAAGTATGACGAGAAGATACAGAAGGAGGTGGACAAAGCCCGCAAGCGCTTCGGCGACTCGTTTGACGAGGCCAAGTATCTGGAGACCAGCGAGCGCGTAAAGGAAACTAAGGAGAAGCGCGACGCCCTCCACGAGCGCTACGCCGCCGCCATGCAGGGCCCCGATCTGGAGGCACTGCGCCAGATCATCCTCGATGAGGAGATTGTCTGCCCCATCAGCGGCACTCGCAACTGGACCGACGTGCGCCAGTTCAACCTGATGTTCTCCACCGAGATGGGCGCTTCGGCCGACGGCTCGATGAAGGTCTACCTGCGTCCTGAGACCGCTCAGGGCATCTTCGTCAACTACCTGAACGTGCAGAAGACCGGCCGCATGAAGATTCCCTTCGGCATCGCCCAGATTGGTAAGGCTTTCCGCAATGAGATTGTGGCCCGCCAGTTCATCTTCCGCATGCGCGAGTTCGAGCAGATGGAGATGCAGTTTTTCGTGCAGCCTGGCACGGAGTTGGAGTGGTTCCCCCGCTGGAAGGAGACCCGCATGAAGTGGCACCAGAACCTGGGCTTCGGCGCCGAGAACTACCGCTTCCACGACCACGACAAACTGGCCCACTACGCCAACGCTGCCACCGACATCGAGTTCAAGATGCCGTTTGGCTTCAAGGAGGTGGAGGGCATCCACAGCCGCACCAACTTCGACCTCTCTCAGCACGAGAAGTTCTCTGGTAAGAGCATCAAGTACTTCGATCCGCAGACCAACGAGTCGTACACCCCGTACGTCATCGAGACCTCCATCGGCGTAGACCGTATGTTCCTCAGCATCATGTGCCACGCCTACGAGGAGGAGAAACTGGAGAACGGCGAGACCCGCGTAGTCCTGAAGTTGCCCGCAGCACTGGCTCCCGTCAAACTGGCCGTCATGCCGCTGGTGAAGAAGGACGGACTGCCCGAGAAGGCCCGCGAGATTGTGAACGACCTGAAGTTCCACTTCAACACCCAGTACGACGAGAAGGACTCTATCGGCAAGCGCTACCGCCGTCAGGATGCCATCGGCACGCCCTACTGCGTCACCGTGGACCACGACACGCTCGTGGATGGCTGCGTCACCCTCCGCTTCCGCGACACCATGGAGCAGGAACGTGTGAAGATTAGCGACCTGGCCGCCATCATCGAGGACAAGGTGAGCATCGCCTCGCTGCTGAAGAAACTATAGAGCACGACATGAAGACATCTGTTTGCCTTTTCGCTTTCTTACTTCTCTTCACTTCTTGTAGCGAAAACACCGGCGAGGAAGACGACTATGCCAACTGGCAGGAGCGCAACGAGGCCTACTTTGCCACGTTGGCCGACTCGCTGCGTGCCAACCCCGCCTCGTGGCAGCGCATCAAGAACTTCTCGCTCGACCCGCAGGCCGAAGGCCAGCCCACAGACTACATCTACGTGAAGACCATCGCTAGCGGCACAGGCGACGAGCGGCCCGTCTACACCGACTCCGTGCGCGTCTGCTATCAGGGACGCATCATCCCCACCGCCAGTTACCCCCAGGGCTACGTCTTCGACGGCACCGTCTATGGCACCTACTCGTTGCAGACCGCTGCCACCAGCCGCATGAAACTGTCGGCCCTCATCGCCGGCATGAGCACCGCCTTGCAGCACATGCATCGCGGCGACTACTGGCGCGTCTACATTCCCGCCGACCTGGGCTACGGCAGTCAGGACAAAACCAGTGCCGGCATACCGCCCTACAGCACCCTCATCTTCGACCTCACCCTTGTAGACTTCAGCCCCGCCGGGCAAGCCATGCCCGTGTGGAGTGCCAGAAGGGGGATTGCAGATTGAAGATTGAGGATTGAAAAATACCAAACCTTAGGTATATGGATTACCGCTGTTGTGTGATGTCACGACAGCGGTTTTTGTTGTACCTTTGCCGCCGGAAATATTTATCGACAAAACAAAACAGAAACAACGACTATGGCAAAGATCTATGTGAACGACGAGGCCAGGGAAGTCAGCCTGCCTCTCACGGTGACCACACTCATCGAGCAACTACTGGTGGAAAACCCCGAGATGGTCAGCGTGCAGGTGAACGAGGAGTTCGCCGAGCGCGAAGACTGGGATAGCATTCAGATACAGGAAGGCGACCATGTGGACTTCCTCTACTTCATGGGAGGAGGAGCATATTGAATTAAGAGTTAAGAATTAAGAGTTAAGAGAAATGTACGATTTCACCGAAGAACAGATACAACGCTACTCGCGCCACATCCTGCTGCAGGACGTGGGCGTGGAGGGACAGGAGAAGATACTCCAGGCCCGGGTGCTCGTGGTGGGCGCAGGCGGACTGGGAGCCCCCGTTTCACTCTATCTGGCCGCCGCAGGCATAGGTCGCATTGGTATCGTCGATGCCGACGTGGTCGACCTGAGCAACCTGCAGCGGCAGGTCATCCATTTCACCAAGGACGTAGGTGTGCCCAAGGTGGAGAGCGCCCGTGAGAAGATACAGGCCATCAACCCCGATGTCCAGGTAGACACCTACTACGAGTTCCTCGATTCGAGCAATGCCCTCGACATCATCCGCGAGTACGACTTCATCGTCGACGGCACCGACAACTTCCCCGTCAAGTTCCTCATCAACGATGCCTGCGTCATGGCCGGCAAGCCCTTCTCCCACGGTGGCATCCTGCGCTTCCGTGGCCAGACCTTCACCCATCTGCCCGGCACCGCCTGCTATCGCTGCATGTTCAAGGAGCCGCCCCCCGTGGGTGCCGTGCCCACGTGCTCTCAGGCCGGCGTGCTGGGAGCCATTGCCGGCATGCTGGGCACCATCCAGGCCGCCGAGACCCTGAAGTACTTCACCGGCGTGGGCCAGTTGCTTACCGACCGCCTGCTCACCTTCGATGCCAAGACCATGCAGTTCCACACCGTGCCCGTTCGCCATCGCGACACGTGCGCCGTCTGTGGCACCCATCCCACCATCGACCACCTGATAGACTACGAGCAGGCCGCCTGCGACTTGAAGCATTGAAAAATGAAGATTGAAGATTGAGATGAACATACCACAAAATGTCATAGAAGAACTGATAGCCCAGGCCCGGCAGGATGCACCCTGCGAGACCTGCGGCTATCTGTTGGGAACAGCCGACGGCCAGGTCACCGAGAACTATCCGATGGAGAACATCGACCACTCGCCCGAGCATTTCTCCTTCGCTCCCAAGGACCAGTTTGCCGCCCTCAAGTATGCCCGGAGCAGGGGGCTGAAGATACTCGCCAACTGGCACTCCCATCCCGCTTCGCCCTCGCGCCCCTCTCAGGAGGACCTGCGTCTGGCCAACGACCCCACCATCCGCTATGCTATCCTCTCCCTGCATGAGGGCGTCCACCTCAATTCTTTCCGCATCCTCGGCGGCGAGGTGGTTGACCGGGAAGAGCACCTGTAAGTGAGGGCAGACCGCAGAGGAAATGGAGATGAAGCGAACTGCCGTATGGGTGGGGGCACTCGTGGCGGGTGCCTGTCTGGGAATGATGGGGCTGGAATGGCTGGACGGGCTGGCGGACTTTGTGGCGACAGTCTACACGCGGTTGTTCCAACTGCTGGCCGTGCCCACCATTGTGTTGGCGGTAGTTACCACTTTTGCTACTTTCGGTTCAGCGGGCTCGGGGCGCATCTTCGGACGTACGCTGGCTTACACCCTTCTCACCACCGCGGCGGCTGCCTCGGTGGGAGCCTTACTTTTCTGGCTCGTTGCTCCGGGCAACCTGTCGGCTGATGCAATCGGTCAGCAGGCAACGGCTATGGAAGCACCCGGGCTGACCTACTATGACCATTTGCTCAGCATAGTTCCCGGCAACGTGGTACGCCCGTTTCTCGAGGGCAACGTGCTGTCTCTTCTGTTGCTGGCTTTTGCCACAGGCATCGGACTGTCCAAACTGCCCGACGGCGACGGCAAGACTGCCGTGGTAAAGGTACTGCAGGGACTGCAGGACCTGCTCCACCTGCTCATCCGCTGGCTCATCTGGACCCTGCCCCTGGGCATCGTGGCTTTCTCGGCACAACTGTCGGCACAGGTGAGTGCCGGTGTCGTGGCCGACTCCATGGGCCGCTATGTGCTGGTGGTGCTGGGCGGCAATGTGGTACAGTTCTTTGTGGTGTTGCCGCTGTTCCTGTTGGCCAGGGGACTGAATCCCGTCCGCGTGCTGGGCCGCATGATGCCTGCCGTGCTGATGGCCCTCTTCACCAAGAGCAGTGCTGCCACGCTGCCCGTGACGATGGATACGGCGGAGCGCCGACTGGGCGCGCGCAGGGAGGTGGCCCGCTTTGTGCTGCCCATTTGCACCACCATCAACATGAATGGCTGTGCTGCCTTCATTCTGGTCACCTCGCTTTTTGTCATGCAGAATGGCGGTACGGCCATCACACTGCCCACCGTTGCTTTGTGGCTGCTCATCTCGGTGGTCTCTGCCGTGGGCAATGCGGGCGTTCCCATGGGCTGCTACTTCCTGACGCTCTCACTCATGTCGGGCATCGGGGCTCCGGTGGCCATCATGGGCATGATTCTGCCTGTCTATACTATTATAGATATGGTGGAGACGGCAGAGAACGTGTGGAGCGACTCGTGCGTCTGCGCCATCGTGGATGCGGCGGAAGACGGGTATACCAAAGGTTAGGTATGCTAAATACCCACGATGGGTGATTGTGGGTATAGGGAAAAGGGCGTACCTTTGCAGCGGATTATTTAACTAATGCTGTAAAGTTATGTCGCAGATTGCAAAAAACCTGATTGAACTTGTGGGCCACACGCCGCTGCTGGAACTTTCTCGCACCGAGCGCGAACTGGGGCTGAAGGCCCGCGTGCTGGCCAAACTGGAGATGCTGAATCCCGGGCGCAGCGTGAAAGACCGCACGGCCCTGGCCATGCTCGATGAAGCGGAACGCCAGGGACTGCTGGACCCCGACACGACCATCATCGAGCCCACCAGCGGCAACACGGGCATCGGACTGGCTCTGGTGGCTGCCATTCGCGGCTACAGGCTGGTGCTGACCATGCCCGACGCCATGTCACTGGAGCGGCGCACACTGCTGCAGGCCCTGGGGGCTACGCTGGTGCTGACGCCTGCCCATGAGGGCATGGCGGGAGCCATACGCAAGGCGCACGAACTGGCCCGCGAGTCGGATGGGCGTGCTTTCATCCCGCAGCAGTTTGAGAACCTGGCCAACCCCGAGGTGCACCGCCGCACCACGGCGGAGGAGATATGGGAGGACACCGACGGCGAAGTGGACTTCTTCGTAGCGGGCATAGGTACGGGCGGCACTATCACTGGCGTGGGCCAGGTGCTGCGCGAGAGCAACCCGCGGGTGAAGATCATAGGCGTGGAGCCCATGGGCTCGGCAGTGCTGTCGGGCGGAAGGCCCGGCCCGCACAAGTTGCAGGGCATAGGTGCGGGTTTCGTGCCGAAAGTGCTGGACACCGACGTCTACGACGAGATTATCAAGATAAAGGACGAGGAGGCCTACGGCGTGGGCCGTCTGCTGGCCAGTCGCGAGGGCGTGCTGGCGGGTGTGTCGAGCGGCGCTGCCGTGGCTGCCGCCATCAAGGTGGCCCGTAGGCCCGAGAACGAGGGAAAGACGGTGGTGGTGCTGCTGCCGGACACGGGCGAGAGGTATCTTTCAACTAAAATGTACAGCCATGAGTAAGAAACTGAGCATCATCGCCTTCAGTGGCGAGTTCGACAAGTTGACGGCAGTCTTCACCCTGGCTACGGGGGCTGCCGCAGTGGGTTATGAGGTCAACATCTTCTTCACCTTCTGGGGCCTGGATGCCATCAAGCAGAAGAAGGGCCGCGCCTTTGTGGGCGGCACGTGGCTGACCAAGATATTCGGCTTCATGATGGGCGGACTGCACGCGACGCCTACGTCGCGCTTCAACTTCTGCGGTCTGGGGCCGAAGATATTCCGCTCACTGATGCGCAAGAACAATGTGGCCACGCTGGAGGAACTGGTGGAGGCTGCCAAGGTGCTGGGCGTGAACCTCTATGCCTGCGAGATGGCCATGCACGTGCTGGGCCTGAAGCGGGAGGACTTCATCCCGGAGGTGAAGGACGTGCTGGGCGTGGCCTCGTTCCTGCAACTGAGCGAGGGCGGACAGACTTTGTTTATTTAAGAATTAAGAGTTAAAAAATATGGCAACTAAGACACTGGACATCACGAAGGAACACTGCCCGATGACCTTCGTCAAGACAAAAATCGAACTGTCGAAACTCAACGAGGGCGACACGCTGGAAGTGCTGCTCAGCGAGGGCGAGCCGCTGGACAATGTGCCACGCAACGCCGTGGAGCAGGGCTACAACGTGCTGAGTGTGGAGCATGTGGAGGGAACAACACATAGAGTAATAATTAAAAAATAGACACAACAACTATGGCAGATTCAAATCTTCAGCGCAGTGTGACCACTGCCACCGCCAGAAGACTGGCGACCACCACCAAGACTGCCCCGCAGATGGGCAGCATCACCCCGAGACTACTGTTGAAACTCCTGCCCTGGGTGCAGGTGAGCGGAGGCACCTTCCGCGTGAACCGCACGAAGGTGGAACTACGCAAGAGCGAGCGGCTGCCCATCCAGTTCCTGGACGGCGTGCCTTCGTTCTCGGCCAAGAGCCTGAAGACCATCCCCCTCTTCTCCGACTTCGACGATGACATCGTGAACCGGCTGGCCCGCTCGTTTGAGACGCAGGAGGTGGAACTGGGCGAACTCTTCGTGGAGGAGGGCAAGGACAAGCAGAAATTCTTCATCGTGGCCAGCGGCCAGGCCGAGGTGATCAGCAAGGGGCCTCACGGCGAGGAACTGCGCATTGCCCTGCTGGGCGACGGCGAGTACTTCGGCGAGACCGACCTGCTGGACGATGCCGAGTCGACCGTATCGGTGCGTGCCGTCACACCTACCATCTTCCTGGGACTGAAACTGAAGGAACTGGAGCGCTTCATCAAGGAGGTGCCCGACTTCCGCGAGACCTTCAACAAGGCTGTGGACAAGCAACTGCGACTGAAGGCTACCGTCAACGACCACGGCGAGAAGCACATCGACCTGGTATCAGGACATGAGGAGGACAACATCATCCCCGAGACCTACATCGACTACGAGGAGAACCCCACGGAGTACTCGCTCAACACGCTGCAGACGGTGGTCAGGGTGCATACCCGCGTCAGCGATCTGTACAACAATCCCTACAACCAACTGGAGGAGCAACTGCGACTCTCCATCGAGAGCATCAAGGAGCGCCAGGAGTGGGAACTGATCAACAATCGCAAGTTCGGTCTGCTGGCTTCGGCCAATCCCGCCTATCGCATCACCACACGCTATGGAGCCCCGACGCCCGACGATCTGGACGAACTGCTCTCGCTGGTGTGGAAGGAGCCTGCCTTCTTCATTGCTCATCCGCGTGCCATCGCTGCCTTCGAGCGTGAGTGCACCTGGCGTGGCGTGCCCCCTGTGACCACCGACCTCTTCGGCACGAAGGTCATCCTGTGGCGTGGCGTGCCCCTCATCCCCTCTGACAAGGTAGAGGTGGAAGGCCAGTATCTGACGGGCCGCGGCGTCGGCACGACAAAGATCATCTTGGTGCGCACCGGCGAGCAGAACCAGGGCGT
This sequence comes from Prevotella sp., assembly GCA_017483805.1. GTDB lineage: Bacteria > Bacteroidota > Bacteroidia > Bacteroidales > Bacteroidaceae > Prevotella. Next base: position 21,631 of record JAFUUL010000054.1, on the reverse strand, counting down.
GGTGGGCCTGCACCAGAGCGGCATACCCGGCGAGATAGCCCCGAGCCTGTCGGCCCGCCTGATGGGACTCGACAAGTTTGGCGTGGCCTCTTATCTGCTGACGAAGTACTTCAGCCTGGCTGCCCTGACCGACGATGCCATCGCCGTGCTGGAGAATGTCGAGGTGGGCTACTATCACGACTATCAGGACAGGAAATAGACCTACCCCCAGCCCCTCCCCATTTGGGGAGGGGAGTAAACAGAATTAGCGTATGATTGAATTACAGAATATTAACGGCTACGGCATCGAGGATCCCGGCTTCGAACTGTTGCGGCAGGTGGCACAAAAGTACTGCCCGGAGGAGTGGCAGCAAGAGCGCCAGGCCGCAGTGCCTGACCAGACTCTCGACGAAGCCATCGACCTCTCAGCACTCCAGGTTCTGTATGATGCGATACCATCGCATCAGGGAGGCGAAACCATCGTCCCTGCTGACAACGGCTTCGGCATCGGCATCCCTGAGACGGAGAAACTGCGCTCTCTGCACTACGAGGAGGTGGACACCCTGAACAGCGAGCAGATCAAGAAGGATTTCCCCGTCTTGCAGCAGAAGGTGAACGGCCACGACCTCGTCTGGCTGGACAATGGTGCCACGACGCAGAAGCCCAATCAGGTGATCGACAAGATCTCGGACTACTATCGCAACTACAACTCGAACATCCACCGTGGGGCCCATACGCTGGCTGCCCGTGCCACCGATGCCTATGAGGCTGCGCGCGAAAAAGTGCAGCGCTTCATCAATGCCGCCTCCAGCGAGGAGATTATCTTCGTGCGTGGCACCACAGAGGGCATCAACCTCGTGGCGCAGACCTACGGCAGGCAGTATCTCACGCCGGGCGACGAGGTGATAGTCAGCGAACTGGACCACCATGCCAACATCGTGCCCTGGCAGCGCGTCTGCCAGGAGAAGGGGTGCACCCTCAAGGCCATCCCGACGGACAAGAACGGCGACCTGGTGCTCTCTGAGTTCGAGCGGCTCATCACACCCCGCACCCGCTTCGTCTCGGTGGGCCATGTGAACAACACCTTCGGCACCATCAACGATGTGCAGCGCATCATCGACATCGCCCACTTGCACCAGATCCCCGTGCTCATTGACGGTGCACAGTCGATAGCCCACACCCCCGTGGATGTGCAGGCACTCGGGGCCGACTTCTTCGTCTTCTCCGGCCACAAGATCTACGGCCCCAACGGCATCGGCGTGGTCTATGGCCGCAAGGACATACTCGACAAGATGCAGCCCTGGCAGGGTGGTGGCAATATGATCAAGGATGTGACCATCGAGCGCACGGAGTACAACGTGCCGCCTGCCCGCTTCGAGGCCGGCACGCCCAATGTGGCCGATGCCATCGGACTGGGTGCAGCCCTCGACTACGTGAGCCATCTGGGCATCCGCAACATCGAGGCCCATGAGCACCGGCTCACCGAGTATGCCCGCGAGCAGTTGGCCCAGATTCCCGGTCTGACGCTCATCGGCAATCCCAAGCAGCGCGTCAGCGTCGTGTCCTTCGTCCTCGACGGCATACCCGTGCCTGAGGTGGGCACCCTGCTCGACAAGGAGGGCATCGCCGTGCGTGCCGGTCACCATTGTGCCCAGCCGGCCTTGCGAGCCTTGGGCTACGAGATGAGCGTGCGCCCCACCTTCGCCCTCTACAACACCCGCGAGGACGTGGACCGGCTGGTCATCGCCGTGCGAAAGATTGTCGGACGTTGAACATTAATCATTGTGATGGAATACGAAACAAAGATTCTTACAACGAAGTATCAGAAGCCTGATGCCTACGGATCACTCTCAATGCCGGTGTACTATACAGCGGCATTTGAGTTTCCGTCGGCCAAGGCCATGAGCGATGCCTTCTGCGGCCGCTCGATGGCTCCGTCGTATGCCCGCATCGCCAACCCCACCGTCACTTATCTGGAGGAGCGCGTGCGACAGTTGACGGGGGCCGTGAGCGTCACCGCCCTCAATACAGGCATGGCTGCCATCCACTATGCGCTGACGGCTGTCAGTGCCGCCGGCCTGAACATCGTGGCTTCGAAGCACCTCTTCGGCAACTCGGTGTCGCTCATCCGCGACACCCTGGGCTCGCTGGGCATTGAGGCTCGCTTTGCCGACTTCACCCATCCGGAAGAGGTGGAGACCCTGATCGACGACCGCACGGCGGCCCTGTTCTTCGAGATCATCACCAATCCGCAACTCTTCGTGGCCGACATCCGTGCCCTGTCCTCCTTGGCCCGTGCCAAGGGCGTGCCCCTCATTGCCGACACGACCATCGTGCCCTTCTCGGCCTTCCGGGCCAAGGACCTGGGGGTCGACATCGAGGTGGTCAGCAGCACGAAGTATATCTCCGGAGGTGGCACTGGCCTGGGTGGACTGCTCGTGGACTATGGCACCTTCGACTGGAGCCAACATCCGTCGCCCGTGCTGCAGGCCCGGGCCAAGCGGGTGGGGAAGAAGATGGCCTTCACGGCCCGTGTGAAAACCGAACTGGTGACCAATCTGGGCGCACTCATGACTCCCCAAGTGGCCTATATGGAGACCCTCGGTCTCGATACGCTCGACCTGCGCTTCCGCCGTCAGGCCGAGACCACGCTCTGGCTGGCTCGTCAGTGCCAGCAGTTGGAGGGCATCCAGCGGGTCAACTATACGGGCCTTGAGGACAATCCCTTCCATGCCCTGTCGGAGGCGCAGTTCGGCCCATTGCCCGGTGCCGTCTTCACCATCGACCTGTCATCTAAGGAGGCCGCCTTTGCCTTCATCGACCGTCTGCAGGTCATCCGCCGTGCCACCAACCTCTTCGACCGCAAGTCGCTGGCCATCCATCCCGCCTCCACCATCTTCGGCCTCTTCACCGACGAGCAGCGGCAGGCCATGGGCGTGGCCGACACGACGGTGCGCCTCAGCATAGGCCTCGAGGCCCCTGAGGATCTGCTGGCGGACATTTCTAGCAGTTTATAGTTAAATATAGAATTCACTCGGGTCGACCCAGCCCGCACGAAAGGCATACTTGATGGCTTCGTGGGCTGTGTTGACCCCCAGTTTGCGGAAGATGTTCTTGCGGTGGGTGTTCACGGTGTGCACGCTCAGGAACCGTTCGGCGGCAATGTCCTTCGTGGTCTTGCCCTGGGCGATGGCCTTCACGATCTCTATCTCGGTGGTGGTCAGCACGGGCGACTTGGCCTCTTCCTCCTGTTGGGCCAGAATCATCTCCGTGGCCCGCTGGCACACATAGCGGCGCCCCCCTGCGGCAAAGTCGATGGCATCGCGGACAGCCTTCAGCGGCAGGTCCTTGAACACCACGCTGAAGGCATGGGAGGCATAGATGACCTTGCGCAGGAAACTCTCTGTCAACTCGTCGCTGAGCAGCACCCACGAGGCCATAGCGAAGCGTTCGCTCAGTATCAGCAGGCTGTCGGCATCGGTGAAGTCGAACAGCGTGTAGTCCAGTATCACGACGGCCTGCCTGTGCTTCTGCAGCAGAGCCAGCAGTTCGGCCTTGTTGGTGGCCCTCAGCACGCGGTTCTGCTCGTTCGTCTTCAGCAGGCCCTCCAGTGCAAAACTGGTCAGTTCCTGGTTGTCGGCTATGATGTAGTTACCCATGTTTGCTCTGATTTTTCGGCAAAGGTACTGCAAAAGCGCGAATCGGGCAATCGCACGTTCTTGGTATTCCCATACCAACAATTTGGTATTTCTTTCGCAGATTGTTGCCTGAAAACTTTTTTCTTTCATTCTTTTTTCCTATCTTTGCCGATGAAATAGCAGAAACAAGTAAAGCCTAAGACTATGCAGAACGGAAAAACGGCCAATGTCAAGTTTGCCGACTTCATCCAGAAGATCGAGATCGACTCGCTCTGGAGCGGCAAGAAGCACATCGTGTGGGAACTGGACCCGCATGTCAACATCCTCAGTGGCATCAACGGCGTGGGCAAGAGCACTATATTGAATAAGGTGGTCAAGAGCGTCAACACCAATGGCGACCTGATCAACCACCTGCTGAAGGGCGTCCACGTGACGGCCTCGCCAGAGGATGCCACCCACGTGCGCTTCGACCTCATCCGCTCGCTCGACTCGCCCGTGCTCGACCTCGACACCATGGCCCATGTCGACTCCCGCATTTCGTCGGCCCTCGACTTCCAACTCTACCACCTGCAGCGCAAATATCTGGACTATCAGGTCAACATCGGCAACCGCATCATCGAGCAGTTGCAGCAGGGCCACGCCGACGCCGCCCAGCAGTTGTCGCAGAAGAAACTGCGCTTCCAGGACATGGTGGACAGCCTCTTCGCCGAGACCGGCAAGCGCATCGTACGCACTGAGAACGAGATACGCTTCACCCAGATAGGCGAGATGCTCGTGCCCTATCAACTCAGCAGCGGCGAGAAGCAGATGCTGGCCATTCTGCTCACCGTCCTCGTCGAGGACGACCAGCCCTACGTGCTCTTCATGGACGAGCCCGAGGTGAGCCTCCACATCGAGTGGCAGAAGCAACTCATCGACCTCATCGTCGAGTTGAACCCCCATGTGCAGATCATCCTCACCACCCACAGTCCTGCCGTCGTCATGAACGGCTGGGCCGACCATGTGACTGAGGTCAGCGAGATTGAAGTGAAGAGTGATAAATAAGTGATGAGTGATAAGTGAATAATGGCTAACAGGCTGACGGACAACCTCAACAGCCGCTACATCGAGGCGGCCAATGTGCTGAAGGGCAAGAATGCCCGTCGGCGCATCGTGGCCTACGTGGAGAGTTACGACGACATCTACTTCTGGCGCACCGTGCTCAGCCGCTTCGAGGACGAGCATCGCTACTTCGAGGTCATGCTCCCCTCGAAGGGCAACCTCAGCCGCGGCAAGAAGTCGGTGCTCATGAGTTTCCTGCGCGAAGGCACCGGTGGCGACGACAGGCTTGGCGTCGACATGATAGCCTGCGTCGATGCTGACTACGACTATCTCATGCAGGGGGCCACCGAGCAGTCGCGCAAGGTGCTGCAGAGCCCCTATGTGTTCCACACCTATGTCTATGCCATCGAGAACTTCCAGTGCTATGCCCCCTCGCTCCACGATGTCTGCGTGGCCGTCACCCTCAACGACCATCGCATCATCGACCTCGTAGACTATTTCCAGCACTACAGCGAGGCCTGCTTCCCCCTCTTCGTCTGGTCGGTGTGGGCCTATCGCACCGGCCGCCACGGCCGCTTCTCGCTCTCCGACTTCAACCGCGTCACCGACCCCGGCGGCTTCACCATCCAGAATCCCGAAGTGTCCATCGCCAACATCCGCCGCAAGGTGCAGGCCAAGGTGCGCGAACTGCAGCGTCTTTTCCCCGACAACAAGGAGTCCTACCTTCAGGTGAAGGAAGACATACGCCGCCTGGGTGTCACGCCGCAGACCACCTATCTCTACATGCAGGGCCACCATCTCTTCGATACCGTCGTGGCCCCCATCCTCACCAAGGTGTGCAACCAACTCCGTCAGGAGCGGCAGAACGAGATATACCACTCCCGTGCCCACAAGACCCAAAAGCGCAACGAGATGTCGTGCTACGAGAACTCGCAGCAGGATGTCAAGGCTATGCTCAAGAAGAATGCCGGCTACCAGCAGAGTCCCCGTTTCCTCCAGTTGCAGGAAGATCTGCGCCAGTATCTCGACTCCAAGTGAGCATTCCCCCCACACGTGTTTTTTCGGAAAAAATCTGTCACATCTGTCACCCCTGAAACCCCGATAAACACAGGGCTGGTGACAGATGTGACAGATTTTTGGCGAAAAAAACTTTCTGTGTACTAGCATCGCCTCCTCACCCCTGTCCGGCCCCGTTCCCTTCCCAGTGCCGAATTGTTGCCGTTTTCACTTTCTTGTGGCCTAAAACAGAAATATTTCCCTAAATATTTGGCAGTTTCAAAAAATTGACGTAAATTTGCAGCGGAGTTTGTGTAAACAGACTCAGAGACATAAGAAATTAAAGAGAAGCGAATGCTTATCTTGTGAACGGAAATCTGGAAAATTTCAATGCACGCAAGATGACATATCAGTTTCTCACGCGTATAGCGTGGGATTGAGTCATATATCTTTGTGCATGGGTATTCCAGAACCTCCGTTTAGAGATTGAAGATTTCAATCTCATGCTTCTGCGTATTGCGCAGAGGCGACAATACAGGCTATTGCTGATCTAATAAATAAACGGGGCTAAGTCCAAAAAAATAGAGTAAGATGTATATACACATGAGATTCAAGTTGAGGATGGTTGTGATTCTGTCTCTCTGGGCTTTTTTCACAATTCCGTCAAGTGGTCAGCAGAAGCCTTTCCTGAAGGCTGAACCTGCCTGGGTGCAGATTGTAGATCCGCATGACATCCACATGGACATGGTGCATATAACCGGCACCGTTCCCCTAGCCGACAAGCAACAGATTGGGCGGATGGATCCGGCCAAATTCCATGAAGCCATTTTCAGAGAGATATACCAATCCGCAGCCGAGACACTCGACCGTCCAGGTGTATTCATGCTCTCTATGGACATTAAGGTCTATGGTGCTCCTATAGGCAATTATCGGAAAAACGAGCAGAATGCTCTGACCCGTGCCACCGAGTTGAAGCATTACCTGATGAGTGACTATGATCAGGAGGGGGCACCGAGCAGTGTGAACGTATCGTGGACTGCTGAGGACTGGGACAGCATCTCTACACTGATTGATCGCAGCGACATGCGTTTCCGCAATGCGGCACTCGACATCATCCGCAACGTGTCGGTGGGTGCAGGCCGGGAACGCCAACTCCAGATGATAGGCAATGGCTCGCTCTACCGCCAACTCTGCAGCGACGTCTTTCCGCAGGTTTGCCGACTGGAGTATGAACTGGTGTTGCGCATCCCCGTTGAGGGGCTGACACCCTCGCCGCGCGAAGCATCGCTCGAGCAGTTGTTTGTCACCGCCATGCGCTTCTCCAAGGAGTCGGCTGAGTTCTGCGACCTGATGGACCTCTCTGAGCGAATCTACCCCATGAGTTCTGCCGCCGCCATCAATGCCGCTGCCACAGCCATGATGCGCGGACAATTGTTGCGTGCAGAGCAGTGCCTGAAGGGCTTGCACACGCTTCCATACGCGTATAATAATATAGGTGTATACTATATGTTGAAGGGCGACCGCGAAAAGGCTCTGGTCTATCTGAAGATGGCTGAGACACAGGGCGTGCCCGAGGCGAAGAGGGCTTTAGCCGTTCTGGACAAATAGGATAAGATGAGAATGAGTTGTCGCTTTGTACTCCTCCTGTTGGTGATGGCCGCGGTGTCTGTCAGTGCAGACGCCCAGGACAACTACTGGACCCGTAAGACTCGGATCCAGAAGACCAAGACTGGGCAGCAGGAGACATTCGGCAGAGGAGGGCAGACCGTTACCGCGAATCGTGCTCAGGATTCCCTGCGTGTCGTGCATGAACTACAGAAAGTAGTGCAGGCACAGCCCGTGCAGCAGATTCCGGTGGTGGTGACGCAGTCTGTGCCAGTGGCAGGGCCGGTTTTGGCCGACCTGACGCCGATGCCGTGGCTGGGTACAGGCAATGTTGCTGACAGCCTTTTCATTCAGTTCCGCCTCGACAGCATACGCATCGACATGGACTTTGCTGGCAACCGCGAGGCGTGGCAGTCCTTCGAGCGTAACTTCTACAAGCACTATTCCCATATATCCCCGCGCTCCATCCGCCTCGACATCTACAGCGGCGCATCGCCCGAAGGTTCGGCAACACATAATCGCTGGCTGGGTGAGAACCGCGGCATCGCCATAAGGCGGCTGGTCCGCCAGCAACTGGGCAGAAGGGTAGGGGGCGTCATCGTGCATAACGAGGCCGCACGCTGGGATGGGCTCTACGATCTGCTCTCGGCCAGCAATGAGCCTTGGCGCGACGAGGCGTTGCGCATCATTGAGCAGACGGCCTCAGCCGACGAGAGTCAGCGCGACCATCGTGAGCAGCAATTACGTGCCCTTCGTGGTGGCACCGCCTGGCCGGTTTTGCAGGAAAAATATCTCTCGCCCCTTCGCAGCGGTGCAACCGCCATACTTAGTCTAGTGGGTGGGCGCGACACCATCGTCGTGCGTGACACCATCGTGATGGAGTGTATAGGCCGGTCTGGCTATCCTGGTTCAGGCTCTGTTGTCGTTCTGCAGGATGGCGGCGAGCACGTTGTCCGCAAGCCTGCGCTACGCGAGCCTGTCTGGATTCTGCGCACCAATCTTCCATTGCTTGCTACAGGTACGCCCAACCTGCAGGCAGAGTGGTCGCTCGACCACAAGAACCGCTGGAGTATCAACGCCGAGGGCGTGTGGTCTTGGTGGACCTTTGCCTTCAATGCCTACGCCAACGAGATTATGTATGGCTCCGTGGAACTACGTCGCTGGCTGGGCCAGCGTCATCTCCACCACACGCTCGACGGCTGGCACGTCGGTCTGGGCATTGGTGGGGGCTACGGCGATCTGGAGTGGAAGAGCCGTGGCTATCAGGCCGAGGTGTATTCGGCATTCGTCAACATCGGCTGGCAGCGTCGCTTTGGCCGTCACAAGCAGTGGGCCTTCGATGCCGGCATAGGGTTAGGTTACGCCTATATCCCTTGGCGTTGCTATACAGGTAGTACCCTTTTCCCCAAGGGCCACGAGGAATATCACGACGACCATCTGATGTGGCGCGAAACCGGTCGTAATAATTGGATTGGAACACCTCACTTCAATATCTCCATCGGATACGTGTTCAGACAGAAAAACGGGGCGTGGCGCCGTCAGAAAGCCTTGGCTGCAGAATCTGAACGCTACGACTACCTGCACTTCCGCGACAGCCTGAAGGCTCGCGAGACCTTCGAGCGCGACAGTGCTAGGATAGCCAGGCGGCTCACCCCTGAAGTGATTGAGCGTGCAGCCGGTGGCGACAGCGGTGCCGAGCGATTGAAGATGCGGCTCGATGCCAAGATACAGCGGCTGGAGGAAGACCTTCGGCACGAGATGAAGAAAGTGGATGCAAAGTACGAACAGAAATAAAATCCGCTGATATGATGCACAGGGATAATAACGAGAAATATCGTAATATTGGGGCGGTCGTGATGTCTGTCGTCTTCTTTGTCGTGGTGATGGGCATCCTTTACCTGGCCCTTGGCTGCGAGCGACGAGAACTGTACGTCTATGGCGATGAGTTCCACTCCGTGGACCTGGAGGTGGACTGGCGTCAATATGCTGACCATGATCCCGATGGCATGACCGTCTGGTTCTATCCGCTCGATGATGGTACGGACGGAGTATATCGCACGACGACAGCCAATGTGCGCCACCACGAACTCTATCTCCCCGGCGGACGCTATCAGGGCGTGGTCGTAGACTATTCGCCGGAAGAATATTCACGCCAGCAGTTCCTTGACCTCAGTTCCATCAGCATGGCCCGTGTAGAGGCTACGCCGTCATCCTACCAGCCTGATTCGCTGACAGTTAGCGGTGAGGGCGTGCCCGCTGGTCTTAGCGACAGGGTGAACTGGCAACTATATGGCGAGCCGGCTTGGACCGAACTTCAAAAGAGCCGTCCGCCTGTACGCGAGGAGACAGGACTCTATGTCGTGGCTAACCCGCCTGAGCAAATGGGGCTTGACACTCTCCTCGACAAGTATGTAGACCGCGGCCTTTACGGCGACTATATCCCTTGGCGAGGGCACGAGACCTATCAGTCCACCCTCTCTATCACGCACCTCTATTCTCAGCCGGAGACCATTGTGTGGACACTCCGCGTCCGGGTGTGGATACGTAGCGGCTTCAACTGCCTGTGGCAGACACCAGTAAGCATCACAGGACTGGCCGACGGCCATTTCCTGCCGCGCGACGTCATCACTGACCGCTCCTGCCTGCTCAGCATTGGGGGATGGGACTATGAGCGCACAGGCGAGGATAGCGGCTATATCACTGCGACAATCAATACCTTCGGTCTCAGGCCGGAGAGCATATTGCCCGACCGGGTACTCCACCAGAACGGCACGCGTGCCCAGGGCGACATGGAGCCCGACTACGAGAATCCCGAGTGGTGGGACTACTACACAGGCGTCTGCCAGCCAGACGAACTGCGCCTTAACCTCTCGTTTACGCTCCGCGACCATGCAACCACAGTGGACTACCATTTTAATGTTGGCCACATGGTGGTGTCGTTTGACGAACAACTGGTCCTGCGCATTGATCTGGGGCCCGACTTCTTCGGCCCCGACAACCCCTTCATCGACCTGCCCTATGTGGATGCCTACAATGGCACTGACTTCGGCGCTGAGGTGGTGCCCTGGGAGAACGTGACGCCTATAGACGTGGATTTCTGATACATATTCATTTAATACAATATTCATCTAATTAATGTTAACATCTTATGAAGAAAATCTATTTATTCGCAGCCGTGGCAGCCATGTTTGCTGCCTGCAGCAGTAACGACATTCTGGAGGATGATCAGAACGTCGCAAAGGAGTCATCCGCACAGGATGTAGCAGTAGGTTTTGAGGCTTATCAGTCGCGCAACGTGACACGTGCTGGTCTCACTGGCGATTTGACGTTGGCCAACCTGAAGAAGCCCGTGGCTGAGCATGGCGGATTCGGTGTGTTCGGCTACTACACCGACAACAACGAGTACGATCCCCAGTCGATGCCTAACTTCATGTATAACCAGTTGGTGACATGGAAAGAAGATGGCTCTTCTGGTTACTGGGTGTACGACCCCATCAAGTACTGGCCGAACGAGTATGGAAACAACGCCTCTTCCGACGACCAGGACAAGGTGAGTTTCTTCGCATACGCTCCCTACGTGGAGGTCAATCCCAATACGGGTAAGGTCACGGACGCAGAAAACAATAAAGGCGGCATCGTTGCCCTCTCGCGCAACAGTGCCAACGGCGATCCGCTCGTCAAGTATGTTGCTTCGTTCAACGCTGACGAGATCGTGGATCTTTGCTGGGGTGTCAATGCCGCAACCTCTTCGTGGGCTCTCACTCAGGGAGGTTCGCAGACGCTGACCACTGGTCTGCCCTGGCTCAATGTGGAGCGTCCTTACGATGCAAAGGCACAGACCGTTACCGACCAGCAGCGTGTGAAGTTCACCTTCAATCATGCGCTGGCAAAACTGAATGTGCAGATTGATGTCGATCCAGATGTTGCAGTTCACGACGCTACTACTGGTCTGGATGCCGCAACGAAGGTCTATGTGCGTAGCGTATCCTTTAGCGGCATCGCAATGAAAGGCTCCCTCAACCTGAATAACAGCATTGCCAATACTGCCGAGTGGCTCGACTACAACGGTACGGGCGACCTGGAGACTGGCGAGGTCGTTACCATCTACGACGGTCGTAAGGACGGCAAGGAGGGCACCCTCAATGCGACGGCCAGCAACGAGAAGCAGACGGGCCTGTATGCTCAACTCATACAGACAGAGAACGGTACGGAGACCGGTGTCACCCATGAACTGCAGAATCTCTTTGCCTCAGGGTCGGTCTATGTCATTCCTACTGGCGAGACCGTTGAGGTGGAGATTGTCTACGACGTAGAGACTGAGGACTCGAACCTGGGAACCTATCTGAGCGATGGCAAGACTCCCGGCTCCAGCATTGAGAACCGCATCAAGAAGACCATCACCTTTGGCGGTACCACTGGCGGCTTCAAGAGTGGCAATGCATACACCCTGAATCTGCACCTGGGCATGAACTCTGTGAAATTTGATGCTGAGGTTGCAAACGAATGGACTGATGTCGCCGATCCCAACGATGCATGGCTGCCTGCCAACGTGCCGCAGTATATGGCTGGCACTGACGCAGAATACAACCTCGTCCTCCCCGCCGCTACTACTTCCTATACCTTCGGTATCACGGGATTAGGTGCATCAGAGACGCTGACACCTACACCGACTAGTCCTGTTACAGCAGCAACTGTTACTGACGGCGCGGGAACAAGCAATCAGAGTAATGCTGCTGGAAGTGCATTGGTCGAAGCAACTATTACCGCCAATACGACTACGGTCAAGACAACGACAGGTAACGTGAAAGTAGCAGGCTCATCCAAGAGTGTGCAGTTGAACATCATCCAAGAGGCTGCTCCGCTCGGACTTAACGAGCCGTCTCTCTCAAGCAATACGTTCACATTTACCGTGACTGCAACAGGCGTGACTGATCTCAGTGCTTCAGGCATTACTGTCTCAGTGAAAAAGAACGGATCAGATGTAGCGTCAACCGACTACACCAAATCTGGCATGACGATACAGATGAATTCTGCACCGTCTTCTGGTGAAGTCTACACGTTTACCATCGAGGCCAACGATGCACCTGCTGAGACTGTCACTTTCACGGTTGGATCATGATATTAAACCGTATTTATCAACCAATATAACCTTGACCGGGAGGGGGAATATGATTGCTGGCAGAAGGCAAGACCTCTGCCACCCCCTCCCTTATTAAAAGAAATAGCAGATAGGAAACTCAACAAGATGATGGAAGAAAGACGATACAACCTCAGATTCCTTCTTGCGGCCCTCTTCGGGGCGGCCCTCATGGCTGGTTGCTCCCTCATCGACGATGATGACTCATCGTGCTCCGAAGAACAGCCCAGGGATGCCATCGGCTTCTCTGTGGCCATGCCGGGCACCACTCGCACGGCCTCCAATACGCTGACCATCAGCGGCACTGGCACCAACGAGCAGAGCCTGAAGGATACAGGGTTCGGCGTCTTCGCATCCCATACGGGCAGCCACCCCTACGTCAGTTCAACCACCACCAGCAACCTGATGTGGAACCAGCAAGTGGAGTGGAAAGGCACAGCGGCCAGTTGGACCTACAGTCCTGTTGTCTATTGGCCTAACACCGACGATGGGGTCAGCGGCTACGTCACGTTCTTCGCCTATGCGCCTTACAGCAACGGATCTTCTGACGAGTTCTCCGCCAGCATCGTTGATTTCTCACTATCTGGAGAGATTGGCGATCCTTGGCTGACCTATCAACTCGGCGGAACAGCCGACGCCGACGGTGCCAACGGCTGGAAGGCACGGCAGGTGGATCTGCTCTACGACTTCAAGAAAGACCAGGTGAAGCCCACCAGCACATCAGCAAAGACAACCTTCAGTTTTCGCCATGCTCTGGCCTGCGTGGGCGACCAAATCACACTGACGTGCAGCGAAAGCCTGCAGAGTCGGCTGAAGGCCCTCTGCGCGGGCAGTGCCACCGACGTGACGCTGACCATCGACCGTCTGTTGCTCGACTACGAACTGACCAGTAAGGCCCGGCTGGTGCTCAATGGCAGCATACAGCCCAATTGGAAACCGCTGCAGTCAGGCGAACCCATGATACATCGCCGCCTGGAACTGAATCCTGATCAGGTGGTGGCCACGGCCACCTCTGCCTCCAGTTGCACGCTGACCGACTACTCGGTCTCCGATCAGGGCATCTTCTACATTCCTTTGGACGTGGGAGCCAGCAGTCAGAAGGTGACGGTTACGGTCTATTATACAGTGAGTACGGGTAGAACGGGGTTCGTGACAACAGTGGTATCCCTGACAAGTGTCGCTTCTGCCGGCAACGGCAGCGACCTGCGACTCACGCTCTCTATTCCTGATTTATAAACATCAAAAATGAAAGAAATGAAGAAGAAACTTTTGTTCTGCGCCCTGCTGTCAGTCATGTTCGTCGGTTGTGATGAGCGTATTGAGCAGTTGAGCACCTTGCCTGACACATCAGCCGGAGACACGCTGCCCGTAGGCTTCGATGCCTACAACAGCCGCAAGACCACGCGCTCTGGTCAGGTAGGCGTGACCACCATCGGAACTCTGCAGAAGAAGAAGGCCGATGGCGGCGGCTTTGGTGTGTTCGCCTACTACACAGACCTGAAGCAGTACTGCCAGACCTACGTGCCCAACTTCATGTACAATCAGGGGGTATTCTGGAAGGGAGCCGACGGAGCCCTCACCGAAGACTACTGGGCCTATGACCCCGTGATGTACTGGCCCAACGAGTATGGCTCCGATGCGTCCAGCAGTGACGAAGAGCATCTGACATTCTTCGCCTATGCACCCTATGCCGAGTCTGTTTCACCCTCAGCAGGTAGTGTCGCCGATGCAACGTATGGCATCGTGGGTTTCTCACGCAACACTGACGTGGGCGATCCGCTGGTGAGGTATATCGCATCGTTCGATCCGAAGGAGTCGGTAGACCTGTGCTGGGGTGTTGTGCCCAGCGACCGTACGACATGGGCCCTCGCTCAGGGCGGCTTGTCGCAGACGCTGACCGAGGGGCTTCCTTGGGTGGATGTGTATCACCCCAAGGAGACGGCTACGCAGGCCGCTGCCAACTCGTCGCGCATTAAGTTCAAGTTCAACCATGCCCTGGCACAGTTGAACGTCCAGATAGACACCGATGCCGACGTGACTACACACCAAGACAGTGACGACGATCTCGCCCCTGGCACAAAGGTCTACGTGAGGAGCATCTCGTTTACAGGCATTGCCCAGCAGGGCGTGCTCAATCTGAACAACACCGTTGCCAACAAGGCTTTGTGGCTCGACTGGTGCGGTTGCACCGACCTGCCCTTTGGTGAGACGGTGACCGTGCATGACGGTCGTCGCGACTCGCGCGAGGGTGCCGCTGGTGCCGAGGCTTACAATGAGACACCACAGGGGCTCAATCCCGACATCATCCAAAACTCCACCTCCACGCCTGGCGTGACACATAAATACCAGAACCTCTTCAGGCCCTCCTCGCCCATCGCCGACCCGGAGAATCCCACCGATGAGGAACTGGAGGCGCGTCTGAACGATGCCGTCTGCGTCATCCCGACAGGTGAGGAGATGACCGTCACCATTGTCTATGATATAGAGACCACAAGTCCTAATCTCAGCGGCTTCATCAGCGATGGCGTGACCCACGGTGTGAGCATCGAAAACAAGATTACCAAGACTGTGAACTTTGGCGGTGCTGCTGGTGCCGGCCTGGAGTCTGGCAAGCGCTACACGCTGAAACTGCACCTGGGTCTTAATTCGGTGAAGTTCAATGCCGAGGTAGGCACCTGGATAGAAAAAGAACCCGCCGAGGGTGAGGAATGGTTGCCCGGCGGCGGACAGCAAGACGAAGAGGATCCCATCACCTTTGGCCCGCAAGTCGAGGACTGGGATGACAGCCAAGAGGCTGTTCCTCTGCCGCTGACGTCGAATTGAAGAACAGAAATCAGTAAAACTCCGATATGAAATATAGATATGTCTTTCTCGCTCCGTTCTGTGGACTGGCGGCTCTGCTGCTGCCAGCCTGTTCGGAGGATGATACCCTTGAAAGCAACTTGCTGCAGCCATCCCGCAATATCAATTTCACCGTCGACGCCACTGGTGGCTGGAATGCGGGGCAGGACAGCGCGGCGACGCGTTCCGCCCTGTTCACCATGGACAGCGACGAGGGCGACACGCTGCCCGTCAGTCTGGAGGTTACGGACGGCATCGAGCCGAAGCAGTCCCACCCCGATGCACAGACCCGTGCACTGGCCTATGACAACACCGGTGCAACCCTCTATTCCACCATAGGCGCGTTCACCTATTCTTATGATGCAGCCTGGACTAATAGTAATTATACTTCGTTTACGCCCTTTATGAACAACGAGTGCGCCACGGAGGCCAATGGTGTCTACGCGCCGCAGCAAAAATATCTATGGGATGACGTAGCCGATAAACTGATACGCACTTTCCTCTATTCACCTCATGGCAGTTCCGTCAACACTGACAGCAAGAACTATCTCACCACCAAACTGTCGGCTACGACCAAAGGACTTCCGCAGTTAGTTTTCGAAATACCCGAAGAGGCAGACAAGCAGCCCGACCTCTTGGCGGGCTACTCGATTATCGATGATCTGGAGTCGCCCTTGCGCGAAAAGCCCTGGGCAGTTACGTTCAACCACATCCTGTCTGCCGTGCGGGTGAAGATAGGTGGCGACTTCCCCGATGGCATCATCAAGAGCGTCAGCCTCAGGAATGTATATAAAAGCGGTACCTATACTTTCGGTTACAAATACAACAACGCATCTGGTGTAGAACAGACTATAGCCGAGCGGTGGTCGACTACTGGTTCGTATACTAACACCGTTTTCACGCAGGAACTCAATTTCGATGCAAAGGCTCAGAAAGATGTTCTAATCATTGGTGGTGATAAGACATGGATGATGATTCCCCAAACGCTGTCGAACAATGCCAACTATCCCGCCCTGCTTGAACTGGAGTTCCAAAAAGACGGCACTTCGGAGGTGAAGACCTACAAGTGCCTGTTGCGAAGTTTCACCACTTCGTGGGTAATGGGAAAGACCTATACCTATAAAATCAGTGACCTGAACGATACGGAATATACATTCTCGGTTGAAGCCTTGAATGATTATGCATATACTGGCGGTAGTCAGACTATGAAGATTACCAGTTACAAAACGCTCACGAATGTGAAAACCGGTGCCACGACCAAGCAGGCGGTAGGGTGGAAAATATCACAGTACTCTACTGATGGTACGACGTATTCCACTACCAAGCCTTCATACACGACTTTCTCTACCACGACTGGCAATGGACATGCTACCTCAACAAACAATGTGACAACCTCCATGCAGGCAATCACACCTACATATACGACAAACCCAGACTATAAATCGACAACCCTTAGCAATGCTACCGAAATAACCACTCGCCGTGACCTTTCCATGTACGACGTGATGGGCAACTCTACGTCCCAGCGTAACACTGCCAACTGCTATGTGGTGCGTGCAGCAGGTCAATATAAGATACCCTGTGTCTATGGTAATGCCATCAAAGGTGGTGCAACGAATAGCAGTGCCTATACATCTACAGGTACTACCGCTAATTTCCTTACTCCGTTCGTTAATGGTAACAATGTGGATATCACAGACCCTTGGCTGCAGAACTGCGGTGCGACACCCACCAGTGCCGCCGTTGTCTGGCAGGATGCCTCTAATCTTATAACCGATGTTTCCATTGGCACCGAGAGCAATTATAAATATCTCTATTTCACTGTACCTAAAGCAAACATCCAGCGGGGCAATGCCCTGCTGGCTGTGAAGGATGCCAGCGGCAACACACAGTGGAGTTGGCATATATGGATTACTGATGCAGATTTTACTGCCAATCAAAAGACGCTCAACTCGGGAAATCTAAACTATACAACACCTCAGAATCGGGACTATACATTATTGAACTTACCCTTAGGTAGTGCTTCGGGTTCTTGCACCGCCGATTTTGTTGCACGGGATGTCTGGGTTAAACTGGTTCAGACCGACAGCAATAAGGAACTTATTGTCAAGTTGCACCAAAAGGGCGAAACAGGTAAGACCGTAACCTATTCTGGAGCAACATACTATCAGTTCGGGCGAAAAGACCCGTTCCCGATACAGAATGTGGATGGGTATACGGGTTCTCCGCGTACAGGAACTCTCAACTGGTCAACGGGGCAATATACCTATAGTCGTGAGGAGGCACAGGTTTATGAAGGCATCCGCAATCCTGGCATACTCTATGGTGGCAGCGGCTCCTTTGGTTCATCATATTGGTATGGCGGAACTGACTATGCCAATCTATGGGATGCTAATGGTGGTTACATCAGTGGAGTTTATCCATTACGCAATGAGGCTGTAGTTAAGACGATCTACGACCCCTCTCCCGCAGGATGGCATGTGCCGGAGTGTGGTGCTTATGGTCGATGGAGTAACATAAGCACGATAACTTATGATGCTGCCTCTGCTTCATATAAGCTGACCAACAATGGCACAACCTATACACTGCCCATTGTAGGATATCGTAACGAGTCGAATGGAGCCATCTCCAGTCGAGCCACTCATGCTGTGTTTTGGACTGCTGCCTGTGAGAATGAGGCTGGTCGTAATCTCTGTGTCTCTCCCAATTCATCGGGCAGTTATACTGCCTATATATCGGCTTATGTCATAGATTATGGGTCATATGCATATACCGTCGATGTACCAGGAGTGTCAGGCTACATGTACTCCAAGGCATCGGCTCTTCCCATCATGCCCGTGAAGGACTATTAGCACATCTGACCGCGGACAGAAAATAACGAAACGAAGAAGTAAAAAAATGAGGCTCTTTGACTTACTGGCACAAAATAATCGTGGAAATGAACTGTGCTGCTTCGGCGGCATAAATGTATAATCACAACTCTGACTTTTTTAGCAAAAAGTCATCTCGATTCGGGCTCACCCTGTGAAGGCTTGGCACCGAAGACCATAGGGTCCTCTGCGACAGACCACCCTATGTTTTCCCCTTGTTGCTTTCTGCAAAAGTTTCCCCTGTGCGATTGTTTTGTGTCAGTGCGTCGGAGTTCTGAAGAATATAAAAATAAAGGACACGATGAAACGTAAGTATTACATCCGAATGATTGTCTGCAGTCTGGCGGCGCTCGTGCTGACAGCCTGCACGGATGAGTTGGAACAGGAGCAGATGCCCGGAAATGGGCGTGGCATCGGTTTCTCGGCATCGGTGACGAACGGCTGGGATAACCCTGCCACGACCAGAACGGCACAGGCTGACAGCATTGGCAAACCCGTGCAGATGGAGGGCAGCGGCCAGGCGCTCTACCTGCACGCCGAGGTGCTGGATGGCATTATAATGCGGAAAAACGACCAACCACTGCAGACTACTACTCGTGGCGAGATGAGGACAGCAACTAATATGTATGGTGCTATCGGGGTGATGGGCTATTCGTTTTCCGGCAGTTGGGACGGCACTCTGACGCCTGATTTTATGTGTAACCTCAAGGCTGCGAAAGGCGGCAGTGTATATAAAACTACCACTTATTGGCCAAATGATGAGTCAACGAATATCCGTTTCTATGCCTATGCCCCGCATTCCGATGATGCGGACGGCATCACACCCTCGCTGGCCAGTGTGGCAGGTATACCTCAACTTGCCTACGAAGTGCCTGCTGACGTGACGAAGCAGTCAGACCTGCTGGCCACTCTCTGCGACGAGACAGCCACGGCGCCCCACACCAGCCCCCAAGACATCGAGTTCCACCACCTGCTGACAGCCGTCTGCTTCAAGATAGGTGACAGCATGGCTGACGGCACCATCAATAAGATTACGCTGAAGAACATCAAGTACAAGGGCACCTACACCTTCCCCGCCGTCGCACCGTGGACAACGGACAAGGGTTCGTGGACTATCAGCGACGACGATACGAAGGACTTCACTTGCAGTCCCGCCTTCGCTACCACTGGCATGGCTAACGTGCAGGTCAATACCGGCAATCAGGTCTTTATGATGTTGCCCCAGGAACTCTCCGGCGATGCCGCAGTAGAAATTGAATTCACGCCCAGCGGCGAATCCACCGCCGTCAAATACACGACGACGCTCCAGGGCCGTGCCTACTGGAATCAGGGGCAGACCGTCACCTACACCATCAGCATTAACCCCACTGAGACGCAATACGTCCTCTCGGTGGATGAGAACCTGCTGGAGTACCGGCCCGACGGCATTTATGAGAATACGCTGAACGTCGTGAGTTACAAGCAGACTGGCAATACGATAGAGCCCGTCAAGTGGATGCTGAACAGTTATTCACTCGACGAGGGGGATACATGGGTGACGACGACTTACGACAAAGTTGTCTACTATCCCAACAACTATCCCAACAAGTACGGAGATGGTGGAGCTACACCCCAGGAAGTTACCATTGTGCTGTTGGCGGCTCCATTCACGACGACCACTCCTTTCTCAGAGGCACTGACCAACAAGGCCGCCGAGAGCGACTGCGACCTCTCGCTGCGGGCTGCCGACGGCAGTGTGCTGACAGAGCGGAACACCGCCAACTGCTACGTGATACACGGGCCGGGCACGTATAAATTCCCCGTTGTCTATGGCAACGCTATCAAAAAGGGGACAACTAATACCAAGGCGTATCATTCTTCGTGCACCGACACGCAACTGGCACAGGATGCTACACCGCACTTTGATACCGCCGAGTCAGCGGAAGATGGATGGAAGAATACTACGAGGCCCAGAATCCTTTACAACTTCAAGAATGGATACGGTGACGACATCACCGATCCGTGGATTCAGAACAATACTCATGACGGCAACGCTATCGTGCCAACGACGGCATCCATAGTATGGCAAGACTTTAATTATCTGATTCGACCCGAAAGCGTCCGCCTGACGCAGGAGGATGGCAAATACTTCGTCAACTTCGAAGTCAGGGCCGAAGACATCTATGAGGGCAATGCGGTGATTCAGGTGAGCGACGCAGACGGCACGGTTCTGTGGAGTTGGCACATCTGGGCCACTGACGAAGACCTCAGCCAGCAGTGGCCGTTGGAAAGCACAGAGTCAGGTAATACCTATAATTGGATGAAGGTGCCCGTAGGCTACGTGGACAACACTGTCACCTATACCTATCCCGGCCGCGACATTCTGGCCCGCATCGTACAATCAGAAAGCGGTAAGCAGGCCATTGTCCGCCTGAGGCAGACACGGCTGGTGCTGACCGACGAGCCCTTGCGCCAGGCCCCCTACTATCAGTGGGGGCGCAAAGACCCGATGCCGGCAACTAATGTTGAGGGGTTCAACTTCCAGTTTGCCAGCACCGCTGACTCCAGAGTCAACTTCTGGCAGGCCATCACGCACCCCGGAACTTTCTACGGATACAGTGGATACAATTGGTTCAAAGGCTGTGCACTGCCAGAAAGTGAATTGACGGATGCCAATAAGAGCAATAACGTCATCCACAACCTTTGGGATCAGAACTGCATACCCAAGTGGGGCTCCAATCGGGAGAGTGGTATCATAGGATACTTGACGCTTTACGTTGGAAAGTGTGTGAAGACGGTCTACGACCCCTGCCCCGTTGGTTTCCATGTGGCAGAGCGCGACTCGTGGTCGACAATTGAGAAAGTCGTAACTGATCATGACGGTGGCTATAACGATGACCTGTACATACCATACTATGCATGGCATAGTACGGTCAATGGCCAGGAGGTCTATATCCCGTCGTTAGGATACCGTCAGGGCAACAAAGCGACAAACGATGGTGTCTCTTTATGGCCATTCCGAGGATATTACTGGTGTGCCACAGGCAATACGGCTGTCATGAGTGCGACCGAGCAGAGCATCACTTTATTCCAGTTTAGCACAGATGGAAACAATTTCAATGGTCGCATGCAATACAATCAGGTGTTCGGTTGTAGCGTGATGGCCATTGCCGATGACGAGACGCCCATCACCTACAGCCCGACGGTGAACCCGTGGGATGAAAGTCAGGGCGAAACAACGGTACCCATGTCATCGAATTAAGATAGGAAGACGATATATTATAATAAGGTATATGATGAGGAAACATTATTTCTTCGCATTGCTCTGCGGCCTGGCGTCACTCGTGCTAGCGGGCTGCGTGGAGGAACTGCCTGAGGAACGTCGGGCATTGTCGGGGCGGGGAATCGGCTTTTCGACCTCGGTGGTGAACGGCTGGGATGAGCCGTCCGAGACACGCGCTTCTCGTTCAGCCAGTGTCGGCGACCCTGTTCAGATGGAGGGCGGCAGGCAGACCCTCTACCTGCATGCCGAGGTTGTCGACGGT
>JAFUUL010000053.1 GCA_017483805.1 Prevotella sp. | reverse complement strand
GGCAGCGGTCACTATCTCGCCGTCGGCAGTGATGTAGTCGATGTTGGCGAACAGCTCTGCATGGTCGGCATTGGTGGGCTGACGCCACGGGGCACCCAGGTTCTCGCGGGCAGCGTCGTAGCCGCTGTCGGCAGCAAACGAGGCGTTCAGTTCTGCACCGGGCGTAGAGCCATACACCTGGCCCTCGTACCACGGCTCCTGTGCGTTCGCGTCGCCCCAGTTGTACGAACCGCTGAAGCTGGATGCCGAGGTGGGGTTGTGGCCGTCAGTGTTGCCCCACGAGAAGAACGACTTCTCATAGACGAAGGGCGTGTCGGCGAACTTCGAGGCCTTGCTGAGGTCGATGTCGCACTTGGCCCACAGGCGTCCGCTGGGCAGGCCCATGTCCACCAGCATGTCCTCCGTCCAGCCGTAGTAGTATATCTCCTGGAACGTCCACGACTGCGGCAGCAGCGAGCGGTTGTGGCCATCCTTCGACACGAATCGGGTGGTGCCGTCGGCGTCCTTGTAGATGTAGTCGCCGGGCTTGGGGATGTCCACCACCACGTTCACGCCGTCGTACATCAGCTGGTTGCCCTCCTCGATGAGGGTCACGTCGCTCTCCGTGCCGCTGTGGCTGAGAGCGTTATACTCCTGAAGAGTTGATACTTTCTTTATCATAGTCTTTTTCTTTTTTTTAGCGTTAAACCATTAGCCGAGCAGCGACGTGACGTACTCCAGCCGCTGCTTCAGGGCCTGAATCTCCTCGTTCTGGCGCACCAGTGCCTCGGCAACGACGCGCAGCACGCTGTCGAGCCTTACCTTGGCAATCTGACTCAGCGCGTCGGCCACGTTCTGCGAGTAGGAGCACTCGAAGAAGGCGCTGCCCACGGCCCCGACCTTCATCTCAACGCCGCAGTCGTCGAGCGCATAGGCGGTCTTCTGAAGGGTGACGGTGGTGGTGGCAGGCGTGGCCAGCTCGTAGCGCACGGCACCCGATGGGATGGTGATCTCGCCGTCGGTGTAGGAGATTTCGGTGGCGCTCACGATGTTCAGCACGATGTCCTCATGCCCCTCGATGACGGCCTTGCCGCCCACCTTCGCGCCCGTCACGGCGGCGGTGTGGGTGTAGGTCGTCTCGCTGCCCTCGGTGCCCTCGTTCTCGGTGTTTGTCCACTGTGGCGAAGTGACGCGGCTGATGGGGTCGGTGATGCGCATCTGCGTGGCCGAGATGCGGTCGGCACGGGTCACGACGCTGCCCATGGCCAGGAACTTGCCGCTGCCGTTGGGGGCTGCGGCGAAGAGCGGAGCCAGGTTGATGCTGTCGCCTGCATCGTCGGCGTCGGTGGGCGATACGAAGCGGTCGTACCAGTCCTCCCAGCCGAAGTGGGCGCAGGTGTCGGCATAGGTGATGCCGCTCACGATGAGCCAGCCCGGCCCCGGTGTCTCGTAGGTGTAGTAGGTTTGGTCGTTGTAGCTGACCGTTCTCGGCGTGACAGCCGTGCCTGCCGATGCGCTGGTGGGCTCTCCACTTGCCAGTGGCACGAAGCGCACCGTGGGCCGCAGCGCAGCACCGCCCAGCATGGCTCCGCTCACATAGCCCGCAGGCTTGCCGGTAAAGAGCATGCCGTTGTTCTCCTCGCTGCTGCCAAACTGGTAGTAGGTGAGTTTCGGCACGGGGATGATCCACGCCGACGACCCCAGTTCCTTGGCCTGTCCGCCGTTGCCCTGCAGCCGCAGTTGGTTGTAGCCCGTCGTGGCCAGTCCGTCGCACTTGCCGTCCTCGATGGTCACGATGCTGGTCAGCACGCCGCCCTTCTCGGTGGCCACGAACTCCGAGCCGCCCGTGGTGCGGATGCTGTCGTCCCACTGGCTTACTACCTGAGCATAGTCCTCGTCCCAAGATTCAAGGTTCTCGGCCACGCGTGAGATTTCGGGTTCCAGCGTGCCGTCCTTCAGTTCAGAGATCTGCGCGAAGCCTTCCAGTACGTCTGCGCCCGCCCCTACGGCAATGAGCCCCCATCCTTCCGAGGTGGTGTAGGCACCGGTGGATGAATTGTAGGTGAACGACGGCTCGGTCTGTGTCCCTGCTGTCGTACAGATGTAAGTGCTGCCCTTGTGTGTCACAATGGCGTCTTTCTTGTAGTTGGTGCCAGAAGCCCAGTCATTCTTAAAGTGGACTATCGGCCCGAGTGTAAGAGTTTGTTTTGCCATCTTCTTGTTTTTTTATAGGTGAATATTTTTTTTATTTTTTTTACACGTTGAATACAATCTGTATCTCACCGTCGTCGGTCAGCGTGGCCGAATCCACGGATCCTGCCTCGGCGTTCTGCACCAGGACGAGTTCGCCGTCTTGCAGACAGATGCCCATCAGCCCCAGCGTCATGGCGTTCACCATGTCGTGGTCTTCCTGAGCCGTTCCGTGGTCGGCCTCTGCCGTCGAATGGTCGGCGGCAGCCGTGTTGTGGTCGGTTACAGCGCGGGTGTGGTCGCTCTCGGCGCGGGTGTGGTCAGTGGTGGCCGTGGTGTGGTCGGTGGTGGCCGTGGTGTGGTCGGTGGTGGCCGTGGTGTGGTCGGTTGCAGCCGTCGAGTGGTCGGTCTCGGCACGGGAATGGTCTGTATTGGCCCGGCTCTCGCGGCTTTGCTCTGCCTCGCGGCGCAGGTTCTCGTCGCTGATGCGGGTCTGCTCGGCGCTGGCGCGGTTGGTCTCGGCGGTCTGCCGCTGGGCCTCGGCGTTCTGGCGGCTGGTCTCCTGTTGCTGGCGGGTGGCCTCCTTTGCTTCGCGGGTGCTCTCGCTGGTGATGCGCGTGTCCTCGTTGTGGGTGCGCTGCTGTTCAGCCGTCTGTCGGGTCTGCTCGTTCTGGCTGCGCTCCGTCTCGCTGCTGTTGCGGGTCTGCTCGGCCTGCACACGGCGGTCTTCGGCATTGATGCGGGCCGTCTCGTTGCTCACGCGCTCCTCTTCGGCAGCGGCACGGATGGCTTCTGCCTCGGCCACGGCCTCGTTCAGGGCATTCACGCGGTCGCTCTCGGTCTTGATGGTCGAGAAGTCAATGATCTTCATCCACCACGAGGTGTCGGTCAGCGGATGTCCGGCGTTGCCACTTTTCAGCGAGCGGTACACACTCAGCCCCGTGGCGTCCTGCACCACGGCTGCGAGCGAATAACTGGTGGCGGCGTTGTAGGCACCCTTCCATGCCTCGCCCACCTGATAGCGTAGTTCTCTTGTTTCGTTTGCCATATCTTTTTATTCTTTTTTTTTATCGTTACTATAAAAAGCCACAGTGCCTCACGGTTCTCCGCGAGGTCATCCCTGAAGCCTGATTACCAGTTCTGCCGTTGCCTCGTCGTAGCGCACACGGTCAATCTCCTGCTCCAGTCCGCTGATGGTCAGCACGCCCGTCTCAGGGTCGAAGTCCATCACCGGGAACAGGAAACCGCCACTCACGCCCACGTCGCCCTGCGGCCCCTGGTCGCCCTGGTCGCCCTTGTCGCCTTTCTCGCCCTTCAGCGAGGCCAGCCACTCCTGCTCGGTGCCCTCGTAGCCCTGCTCCACGGCCAGCTCGTAGGCACTCTTGCCGTCCGAGCCCTTCGCCCAGTACGGCTCCACGGTGCTCACGGCCTCGATGGTGGTCTCGCCCTGTAGGGAGAGTACGATTTCAAACTTCTGCACCTCGCCCTGGCCGTCCTCTTCCTCGATGACCACGGGGGCGGGTGCAATGTGCTCGTCGCACACGCCGCTTCGGTAGCACTCGTCGTTCAGGTAGTACGTCCGCTCCACCATCAGCCTGCCCAGCCCCATGCGGTGGTCGTCGAAGGCCACGCACAGGTTGCCGTCCTGGTCCAGATGGCAGTTGCGATAGGTCGTCCCGTCGAACGATGCTACAAAAGCCCTGCTCGGTGCCGCCGTGTAGTACTTGAACTGGAACGGCACACCGTAACCGGCTTCCGAGCGTTCAGTGATTCGGAAGTCGGTCTTGTAAAACAAATTCTTCTGTTGCATATCACTTCTTGTGTAGGGGGATTTGTTGCCTACACTTCTCGGCCTATTTGCCGCCGTGGGTTTACTGATGATTGTCGCTGTGATACAGCGACACGCTGAACACGAAAAAGCCCCGTGGTGCGTGGGCTTTTGCCTCCACGTCCTCACCACGGGGCCGTCGTCATTGGAACTATAACGATGCTCGGTTACGCTCAGGTGGTTGCTGCCACAATCTTCAGCAACTTGAAGGCCTGGGGCTTGCTGTCGGGGTTGCCGTTCACCTTGCTCGAAAGCTCAGTGATAGAGGCGTTGGTGTTCAGGGTGAACACG
Source organism: Prevotella sp. (assembly GCA_017483805.1). Classification (GTDB taxonomy): domain Bacteria; phylum Bacteroidota; class Bacteroidia; order Bacteroidales; family Bacteroidaceae; genus Prevotella. The sequence goes on along the minus strand of JAFUUL010000053.1, from coordinate 8,821 downwards.
GTGGTGTTGCGGGCGCTCACGGGAGCACTTGTCGCATCAACCGTAAATCTGGCCTCTCCCCTCTGCTCCACGGCCACCATGTCCCAGTTGCCGATGCCAATGTAGCGGTCGCTCGACTTCACGTACTTGCCCTGGGCGTTCAGCTCGCCGTTGACGTGGCCGCTGGTGATGTAGTCGAAGCCGGCAATCTTGCCGTCCTGGATGACGGTGCCGCTGGCGGGGTCGCCTGCAATGCGCGGACGGAACGACAGACGGGCCTCAGTCACCTTGTCGATGACCAGCTCGGGGGTGCTGGTGAAGCCGAGGTCGGCAATCTCTGCCACCTCCACGGCCAGGTTCTCGGCAAAGTCGTTGTCGAGGGCGATGGTCTTGGCGGTCACGAGGGCGAAGGGCGACTTCAGGTTGTTTTTCCATGCAGCGTGCGAGAGCAGGTGCTTGGCCCAGGTGATGCGCAGTGCCTTCTGGAACTTGAACACCACGAACGAGAAGAGGTCGAAGGCGGCGTTGTCGATGGCGTTGTTCGACACGGCCACCTGTGCGGCCAGACGCTCGCTCACGGCCTTGATGTTGTCGAAGTTCAGGGCCTGCTCGCCGATGGTCTCCACCTCACCGGCCACGCGGATCTCCACGTCATCGACCGAGTAGGGATATACCTCCTCGCCGGTCACACCCGTAGAGATGCGGAGCGAGCGGGGCAGGTCGATGCCCTCAACCTTGGTGTCCATGAGGTCCTTGATGGTGATGGGGAGCAAGCCGCCGGCCTGGAGGTTGGCGTTGCCGTTCTTGTCGGTGCCGTCGGTCACGGCGTTCTGAAGGATGGTGGTGGCGTTCTCGCGGCCTTCCTTCACGCCCTTGATGAACTCGCGCAGCTGCACCGACTTGTCAACGTGCTCGCGCATCTTGGCGAGTTCAGCGTCGGTGGCCATGCCAGCCAGCTTCTCGCGGTTCAGTACGTGTTCACGCATCAGGGAGTCGTACTCGGCGTTCTCCTCGTCGGTGAACTTGCGGTTCTCACGCTTGGCCTTCAGGTCAAGTTCGTCCAGTTTGTCCATGATTTCGCGGTTGCGAATCTGGAGCTGCTTCTTGTCTTTTGTCATGTCTTAAAACAGTTTTAAGGGGTTAATATTCAAACATCTCTAATCTCATTCGCTGTAGGCGGTGCTCGCGGCGCTCACGCTCTATCATCAGCAGACGCTCGCGCTCTTCCTGCTCGCGTTCCTGCTGTTCGCGGGCCTCGCGCTCCTCGTCGGTCTCGCCTTCGCCGTCGCCTTTCTTGTCGTCGTCGGTGTCCGGCTCTTTCTTGTCGGGGTCAGCCGTCGTGCCCGCAGCATCTCCTGCGGGTTTCTCGTCTTCCTCCTCGCGCTTCAGCAGTTCGCGGGCGTTCACGCTCGTCTGCTTGTAGGCAGGGTCAAGGCCGATGGTCAAGGCTCCCAGCCACTCGAAGCCGCGATGGATGATTTTCACCTCGTCCACGCCGTCGGCTCCCTTCGTGCGCTGCACCTCGTAGTCCTTCGGCATGAACTCAAACGAGCAGCCGGAGTAGTCGCCACGGCGCACCATCTCCAGACAGCGGTCGCCGATGTCGCACTTCGGGGCCTCGAACTCGAAGTGTACGCCCTGCGGGTCAACACTCATGCGCAGCGAACCCTTGCCCTTGTTGCAGCGGGCCACGGTCAGGTCGCGCTGGTGCAGCATGTTCATCTTCACGTCCTGCGTGTTCAGGAACTCCATCGTGGCGGCCTCGGGCAGGATCACCTCGCGGAATCTTTCGCCCCAGTCATCGAGCACCTCGGACTCAGCATTGAATACGATGGCCGTGCCGGTGATGGTGCGAGACTCGCCCTCCTGACCCTCCGCCTGCTCTCTAACGGCCAGGCGGCAGTCAACGGTTCTGATTTCTCTTTTCTTTGCATCCATACTTTCTATTTTGGTTACATTATTCTGTTAATTTCGCGTCGCGGGTTTACTCCGCTTCTTTGCGCCCGTTTTCGGTGCCGTTTCGCCTTCCTTCACCACGTCGAACTGCGTGATGTCGGCGGTGCATACTTGGGTGTACTCGCGGCCAGTCCGCTTGCTCACAATCTTGTAGCCAGCGTCGGCGGTGTATTCGCGCACGCTGCCCAGTCCCGGTGTCAATGTCAAATGTTCCATATTGCTTATTGTTCTGTTGGTAAACGCCGCAGGAACTCGGCCTGCATCTGTTCTGTATTCATCATTTGTTGATTTCTGTTGCCGTTATCTGAATGGTGTTGTCGTGGTAGTCGCGGTGAAGACTCTGTATCTGGTACGTCACGCCGTCGTGCTGCAAGCGGCTGTCGCGGCCCACGATGCTGTTCCATCGCATACGAATGAGCACCGTGTCGTAGGCATCCACCGACCCCTCGCGCAGGTTCTTTGTGCCCTTACTCCACGTCACGTCGGCCCACACCTCCGCTGCCTCGGCATAACTCGTTGTCTCGCCGAATGACAGTTGCGACGGGTCAACCTTGTTCAGTATCTTCACCCGGCTCCTCAGTAGTCCGCTCGTATATCCCATAGGTCAGTCTGCCAGTTTCATATAAGGTTTCAGCATCACGTCGATATTGCCGTAGGGCACCGACGACAGGTTCAGACTCTCAGCCGGTGAATGGTGCTCATACCAATGGTTCACCAGCAGCAGCGAGGCTTGGCGCACCGGGGCCGGTATACGCCCGTAGGTCTCGATGAAGTCCTCCACGGTGCGGGCGCAGTAGTTCAGCACCACCTCCTCGGCAGTTTCGCCGTAGTCCTCCAGCAGTTCGTCTTCCAGCGTGAAGTTCGGCTCAATGCGGCATTGCGCCTTGATGCGGTCAAGTGTCAGCCAGTTCATCATCCTTCACCTCCCCCGGCACCCTCGCCGCCGTTATTCGCCACCGTGCCCGCAGCATCTCCTGCGGGTTCCGGCACATTGTAGTTCCCCGGCTTCAGCGTCGTGGCTGCCTCGCTCTTGGCGATGAGCGCCTTCAGCGTCAGCAGGTTCGCGCTGGCCATCGGCTCGTCGCCGTTCTCCACGGCGGGTCGGTCGTACTGCTGGCGAATCTCGTTCACCGTCGATGCACCCGTCTGGAGCATCAACTGGTCAACCTTCGCCTGTGCCTCCTTGTCGAGACGCATCAGCGGCTGCTCGCACAGGTGGAAGCGTCGCCGTCCGAAGTCCTCAGCCGACAGCAGTTTCGAGTTGAACTCCTGCTCGCGCTGGGTGATTCTCGGCTGGATGGTCCACTGAAGGAACTCCATCCGTGCGTTCTGGTAGGTCGTGTAGTGCGAGTTGGAGTCAGCCATCAGCAGCGGACGCTGGCAGCCGTAATATCTTGCCACGTCGTCGATGCTCATATTGACCCACTCAATCATCTGCATGTCCTGCGAGGTCATCGACAGCGGCACCCATTTATCGAGGCCCCGAAGGAACGTGATGTCTTGCTGGTACACCTTGCCGCTCAGTTCGCGGGCATAGTCGTCGCCAGCATTCTTGCCTATCAGTCCGAAGGCCAACGTACCGGCACCCTGTGCGGGCTTCTCCTCGCCGATGAATCCTTTGATCCGACCGCCCTTCGCCGCCGTTTCCAAGGCTTGCGAGGTCTCGGTCTTGATGAGTGCCAACGTGTCGAAGGCGAACCGCAGCGTGGGGATGCCCCAGCCATTGTCATACTTGAACGTGTTGGCCTCGTGGATCACGTCTTCGGCTGGCACGTTCATCCGCGTCACCAGTCCGCGCCGCGTGTAATACTGGAGGTTGTACGTCCCCGAAAGTTCGTTGTACTGTGCCCCGGTGCAGAGCCACAGGGCTTCCACCTCGCCGTAAGCGTCGCGCTCGATGTAGGCGATGCCGTTGCCGTTCTGTAGGCGCGAGATGGTCAGGCCCTGGAAGAAGTCCGTGGCCGTCATCATGTCGTTGGGCCGCACCTGCAACAGGTAGTTCAGCCTCCCGGCCTGCCCGTGCGTGGCGGGCACAAAGTTGCCGCCCTCGCGGTTCAGCCGCTGGTACTGCATCTGGAACTGCCCCTCGGTGCTGGCAATCAGTCCGATGGCGCGGTACACCACCGGCACCGTCAGCGCGGCGTGTGGCGAGCGGGCCGACACGATGCGCTCCTCAAACGACCCGCTACCCTGCCCGGCCACCTGGTTCTCAGGTGCCTTCGGGTCCGTGGTCGTTATCGTGCCGGGCGTCGGTGCCTCGCGCCGTTGGAACATCTTTGCAAAAAAATTATCCATACTTTTGTCGTTTATCTTCTGCATTTCCGACAAAAGCCCGCCGTGGGTTTACTGTGTGTTGCGGTTTTGCCGCAACAAAAAAAGGCGGAACCTCACGGCCCCGCCCCTCATCTAAAAACAAGCTACTTACCTTATGAAAAGAAAATATTATCAACTCAAAGCCCCCTTCCCCCTAAAGGAAAATGCCCCCTGGGCCAGGTTTCCCAGCGTCCCAGTGGCTTTCCAACTCTTTACGATGGCCTCGCCTGTCAGGATGTCCTGCGTGTCCTTCTCCGTGAAACGCAGTGTCACCGTCTGACCCACCATCGCCGCCTCGGTCTTCAGTCGGTTGCCGCCAGCCGTGACAAGGTGGCTGGTTGATACCGTCCACTCCTTACGCTCTACGATGAAGTCGCGCCACGCCCCCTGCGAGGGCGAACTGATTTCTATTTCCCCTGTGTTGACGGTGATTTCGCACGACCGCGCACCGACTATCGGTGTCCCGTTCAGCGATACAATGAGGTTTCTTCCGTGTATGATTGCCATATCTCGTTACATTAAGCCCATCCTCTTGAGCATACTGGTTGTTACTATTTCGCCCTGGCCCGACCGCTTCAGGTGGTTGCTCACGCCAAGGAATACATACTCGCCGCTGACGTAGGGCTGCATCGGCACGCCCTGACCGCCGCCGCCTTGCAATTCCTCTGCCAGCACCCCCTGCTGGGCACGGTTCAAAATCAACTCACCGCTGTTGATCATACTCGGCACCAAGTCGCCCGAATAATTATTTCCCGGCACCATCAATCCCGATGCTGCGTGTACCACGCCGCCGCCTGCCCAGAACTTTATTGTAGATATAGTCTGGATAGCCGTCAATATCGTGGTGATACCTTGCAACACGTTGATGGTGTCTGAAATACCCCTGGGAATCTCTATACCAAGTTGCTGCACACCGCTCACCAGACTGCTGATGCCACCCGACATCTTGCTTATTTCTGAGATAGTGTTAATGTCATCCTTCTTGCCAGATGTTCCGCCTGTGTTGGTGTCTATGTTAATTTTAATCCCTTTTTTCTTCAAATAGGCATTCATCTTTTCAACGATGTCCTGCCATGTCCCATCCTTGATGTAGTCACCGGGATTCTCGCCGAACACCTTGCCCCAGAACTCCTGCGGGTTAAGCCCTATCTGTTCCGGGTCAATGCCGTTCTTGATGGCTACTTGCAACAGGTTCGACAGGGCTGTTGTGTCGGCCAGTTGCTTCGTCAGGTTGTTATAGAGGTCGGTGCCGACATCAGACTGACTGATGCGCTCTTTCAGGTTGCCGATGAACGCGTCGATATTGGCGGTGGTGGTAGTAAAGCCAACGGCCTGCTGCGCCGTCCCTCCGTTCTGCACGGCCTTGGCCTGCGCCTGGTAGAAGGCTTTCAGGTCGTTGTCTTGCTGTGCCGTGGCGGCTGCGGCAGTGGCCTGTGCTAAATTCTTCTGTTTCTGAGCCAGCTCGCGGGCGGCTTCTTGCGCCTTCTTCTGTGCCTCGGCCGATTGTGTAACTTCGCCTCCCAGTGTCTTGATGCTGGCTTCCAACTCGGTCATGCGCTGGCGGTAGCCCTCATTGCTGGGTACGGTGTCGGCGGCTTTCGAGTAGGCCGTCCACAGCGCCATCGTGGCGTTGTACTCGGCCTTTTTCGCGTCGGCGGTGGTGGCGCGTCCGTTGTCCACCTCCAGCGCGGCCTTCTCCAGTGCGCGGCTGTATTCCTGCTCGGCGGCCTTGATGTTCTCGGCGGCTCGCTGGGCGGGGGTGGTGGTTTTTGGCGTTTTCGGTTCCGTGATGACCGTACCGGTGTCTGCCGTGTTTCCTTTTCCTATGCTGTTAATGACGGACTGTGCGCGGCGGTCGTATTCCCGCTGGTTCTGCTTTACGGCTTCAAGCCGGTTGCGGAGATCGGTCAGCGTCCTGGATATAGAGTTTGCTTCTCCATGGCTGCTGACGCCGTTACTCTGCAGCGCACGCTCTATTTCGCTGATTCGGATGTTGATGTCTGCGGCCAGTCGGTCATAGGAGTTCATCTGCGCATTGCGCATTGCCATCGCCCCTTTTTGCGTTTTCCACTGACCGAGACGGTTGACCGCCCTGTCTATATATTCGCCGCCGCCGTTGGCCTCTGATGCTTGCAGCTGACTGATGGGAGCCTTTCCGAGGATACCGGCTACCCCGTCTTTTATCTTTCCAAGCCATCCTACGACACTTGCCAAGGCACTGATCAGATTGGCCTTAATGCCCGTCGCCATCTGGTCCCATCCGTCGTACTCGAAGCAGTCGCGGATGGCACCGTTCAGTTTCACGTTGGCCTCGTAGAGGTCGTTGTAAGCGTCGCCCAACTCGCCCGTCTGTCGCTTGGTTTTTTTGAGGTTGGTGTTCAGTGTGGCAATGGCTTCGCCGAGTTTGGTGCCTGCGGCGGCACCCTGACGACCAAACACCTGTTGCATCACCTCGCCCGCTGCCTGGCTCGCGCTGCCTGCCCCGTTAATGGCCTGCGACACCTGCTGCATGGCCTCGAAGATGGTCATCGTACCGTCGTTCAGCTTGCGGGTCATCTCCTGCCCGTCGATGCCAAGTTTGCCAAGGGCTTCTGCCGTCGAATTGGTCATCAGTCGGATATTCTTGATACCCATGACGATGGCGTTCATGTTCTGGTCAGTGAAGATGCCACCCTCCGAGTTCTGAATGATGGCCACCAGTTGCGAAGCCTCGATGCCTGCATCGCGGAACGACGGGGCGTATTGCTGAATCATGCTCAGCAACTTCGGCCCGTCGCCCTGTATCATGCCCTGCATTCCCTGGCGTATCAAGTCCATTGCTTCCTCTCCGCTCTTGCCGAACTGCGTCATCAGCGTATTGGCGGCGCTGATGGCCTCGCGGAAGTCCACGCCGTAGGTGTCAACCATTGCGCGGGCCTGGTCGGTCATGCGGTCGGCACCAGGGCCTTTCACGCCCGTGGTGACGGTGGTTATCTGGTCTTGGCGGGCCAGTTCCGTGTTGTACTTCGCCCACTCTTGTGTGGCCTTGCCGATGATGGCGACGGATGCACCGATACCTGCCGACATGAGGGCGGTCTTCGACGTGAGCAGTTCGGTCAGATTGGCGTTGATGCCCATCTTCTGACCAATACCATCGATGATGCTGCCGAACTGTCCGAACTGCCCGCCGTTCAGTTCCCGCTGAATGCCTGCCAGTTCGGTCTTTGTTTCCTTGATGCGCACCTTCAACTGCTCCAGGCTGCTGTTCAGCGCACGCCCGAAGTCGCCGTTCTTTTCTTCCTGTGTCAGCCGGTTGTATTGCGCCCGCAGGTCGGTGAAGGCGGTGGTCAGTTCGCCCAGCCGTCCGCGTGCCGTCTTGCTGACGGTCTCCATCTTTCCGAGGCTGCGCACAAACTCCAGCTCGTCTTTCTCCAGCACAGCCAGCGTGCCGCCCACCTTCCGGCATGCAGTCTCCATCTGTTGCAAGCCCTGTGCGGCCCGCTTTATCTTGGCATCATATTCTGATGACTCAACTTTGATCCTGGTTATAACATCCGCCATATCGTATTATTGTTTCAATTCGTCTTGTATCAGCTTGTCGATGTACTGTGACAGGTTCTCGGCGGCTGACTCCATCTCATGCTGTGAACGGTTCCCGAACCAATTTCTGGCCTTGATGTGTCCGCGATAGCCGGTGTTGATGGTCTTGCCGTACTTCTGAAGATTACCGCCCTGACTGCCACGGTGTACGTGCTCACGGGCAGGGTCAATGCGGAAACTCCGCAGATTGCGGTTGCCGGGAGTGCCTGCATTCAGGAAACGAAGCACAAATCCGCGGTCGCTGCCAAAATAGCTTTCCAATTTCATTGTACGCTCGCCTCTTGGTCTGCGGTTGCCGCCACGCTGCCCGCTTTTCAACGTCCGCGTCGGTGTATAGCTGCCACCGCCACCGCTGGCCCGCTTCTTGTTCAGGATGTTCACGTTGCCACCCAAGATGCGCTTATAGACCATCGTGCGGATGGCCTTCGCCGCCTTGCGGGGGTCGCTCTGCATGGCGGACTGTGCTTCCTTGCTCATGTTGCTGCGCACAGCCGACAACACCTTGCGGATGAGCCCCTGCACCTTCTTCTCCATGGCCGGATTGCCCATCAACAGGCGGTCAAGCTCCTTGCGCTGCTCAACGAAGCCTTCAACTTCAAATGCGTCTGTGATTTTTACTGCCATACAATTACCCCGCAACAAATGGGCATGGGTTTACCGTATAGGCACAATAAAAGGCAACCGTCGGAGGTCGTCTTGGTGGTTTGTAGTGTGTGCAAAATATTATAAATAATTCCCCGACATCACGTCGGGGAATTACCTCGTTTACTCCTCTAAAGCGGAGCGCCGCTGCGCTCCATCTCTAAAATAAGAACATTAACTATAAATATTACAACTAATTAAACCTATGAATTTGAAAAAACCTTGTTATCCTTCATTCTGCCCACCGTGCGGCCTCCCATATCCTCCGTGTGTAGAGCCCGCCCTGTTCCTTGCCGCCGGCGTAAGTCCAGCGCAGGAACTGCTTCTGTATCTCGTAGGTCTTGCGTCCGGC
>JAFUUL010000102.1 GCA_017483805.1 Prevotella sp. | reverse complement strand
TGACCTGCCGCATCGGCACGGTCTTCGTCAGGTCGGGGTCGAGGATGGCGAAGTCGGCAAAGCAGCCCCAGAGCGGACTCTTCTGTTTCTTTTCCTCATGGGTAATCACCGCGCCGTTGTTCTGCTCTGAGCCCGTGCCGCTGACGGTTACGACGACGCCCAAAGGAATGAAGTCCGTCGGAGTCTTGTGCGCTGTATATTCGTAGTCCCAGATGTCGGCATCGAGTTGTGCTTGTGCAGAGACTATCTTACAGCAATCGCTCACGGAGCCACCGCCCACGGCAAGGATGAAGTCCACCTTTTGTTCACGGGCCAAACGTGCGCCCTCCAGAACCTTCGCATACGTCGGGTTAGGCATGATGCCTGCAAAATCGACAACGGTTTTGCCCGCTTCGGTCAGTATCGCCACAAAGCGGTCGTACAGTCCCGTCCGCTTCAGCGAACCACCGCCATAGGCCAGCATCACATTCTGTCCATATTTCCCTAATTCCTTTTTCAAACTCTCCTCAAAGCATCCCTGTCCGAAGTGTATGCGTACAGGGTATTCATAATCAAACTTGTTCATCGTTTACTCTTTTGGTAATTTGTCGTATTCTTCTTTACTCAATATCTCGTCACTCCAAACCACGGCAGGCTTGTCGGGATTGGTGCCTGCTGCCAAGTGGGCGAAGCGGGAGTTGGCCGATGCACCGTGCCAGTGCTTCACCTCGGGCGGACACATCACCACATCACCGGGACGAAGCACCTCCACGGGCTGACCCTCAATCTGGTGATAGCCGATGCCGTCGGTTACGATGAGAATCTGACCGCCGGGATGCGTGTGCCAGGCATTGATGACACCCGGTTCGAACACGACGTAGTGCAGCCCTGGCGCACCAGCCTCGTTGGGTGCATCCACCGTGTTGGCCAAGCGTATCGGCCCGTTGAATGTCAGCAGCGTCAACGTGGAGTCGGGCGCGGCGAACATCAGACTATCGATAAGCGTCGGATGGCTGTACTCCTCCAGCGTCAGTTCGTTATAATACTCATCCGAGAGCGTATTGTCCTCATCCGTCTGTGTCTCAGGTCGCCACGACATATCGTAGATGACCACCTGCGAGAACCAGTTATCCTTGGTCGCCCCATGCCAGTGGCGCACACCAGCGGGAATCTGCAGAACATCGCCCTTGCGGAGCACCTGCGCCGGACGGCCTTCCTCCTGATAGAGACCGACACCGCCAGTCACCATTACCACCATGCCGCCATGACGGTGCCAACTGCTATGTGCGCCTGGTGCAAAGGTCACGACATTGGTCTGCGGGAAGTTGAACACTGAGTCCATCGCAATCAGCGGCTTCAGATAGGCATCGCCCGTAAAGGCTGGATTGTCGATTTTGTCACCAATGGGAAATGTTAATTGCTCCCTCGTCACTACATCTTCCGATGCCGTCTGTTGCTTGCTGCCACATGACGAAAGCATGGCAGCAAGCATCCCAAAAAACAATATCTTCTTCATCTTATAGTCCTTTCTCCTTCAGCCATTTCTCCACCAAGTCGGCAATCTCACCGTTGTTTTTCTCCTGGAACATGAAGTGACTGTTGCCCTTAATGCCCTCGTCGGGCAGGTAGATGACCGTCGCGTCACCGCCGTCCTTCACGTACTGGGCGGCAAATTCGCGGCACTGGTTCAGCACCATCCGCCAAAAGCCTGTCGATTGGATGTCTTCGGGACCATTTTCAATGTAGTCACCAAAGAGGAACAGCATCGGGGTCTTGGCGGCCACGAACTTCTGATACTCGGGCGAGCCAATCTGCGGAGCAAAGCCCGGCTCTACGGCCACGATGGCGGCAATGTTTTCCGCATCAGTCGCCCAGCCGACACGACCGCCCTGCGAGTGGGTGATGTAGACGGACTTCTTTCCTGTCATCTTTTGCACGTCGCTGAGGACTGAAGAGAGAGCCTTGCCAAAGAGCGGCTCGTCGTAGTTGCCCGTGTTCGGCGTCATCTGGCAGAAGAACTGCTCCAGCGCCTCGCTGCCCTCGGGGAACTGCGAACCCTCGTAGCGCTCTGGTGCCACGCGCCCGATGCGGAAGTGCGTGTACCACGCCTGCTCGCCCACCTTGAACTTGCCGCCAGTGACATCGCCCGGATCAGTCACAATATCCTCCGTTGCCCCCGCAGCACCGCGACGCGGTTGGTCAACAAGGAACACCGAGTAGCCTTTCTTCAAGAACAAGTCCGACCACCCCTCGCGCCCGTCGGGTGTCGATTGCCAGCCCGTGCGCGTCTGTCCGTAGCCGTGCAGGAAAACCACCGGCGTACCACTGCCACCCGCAGGAATCTGATACAGCGTGTTGGCATGGTCCACGTGCGTCGTCGTGCCCTTGCGCTCCTGGTCGAGCCAGTTCTGCGTCGGGTCATACTCGCCCGCAATCGGCTCCGTCACCCGTCCGCCAGACGAGAACACGCCCTGCCGTTCAATCACTAATCCTTCAACTTTCGGAGCCTGCTGATTGCAAGCCACCAGTACGAGGGCTACCACAACCACTGCACCGAATAAATATTTCTTCATCATTGTCTATAGATTTTTGTTGAAAAAGGGTACGATAAACTCGAATGCCTCACTGACGAACGGCGCGAGGTCGTACATGTCGAAGTGGCTGGCCTCGGGAATGACGTGCATCTCCTTATTCGTATGTGGCACGGCATTGAATACCTCCGTTGAGGCTTCGCGGCTCCAGGCATTCTCACCCGTGATGACCAGATAGGGCTTTGTCATCTCGCGCATGATATTCACTACGTTATATTTCACCAGTTCCAACTGGCTCCATGCCACTACCTGGTTCGACCAGCGGGGATGCGTGCCGCGCGACGAGTAGTAGTAGGCCGCACCCTCGTCGAACGCACGGGGCATGAAGTTCAAGTGCATCAAGCCACCCTTGCCCTGCTCATAGGCTTCCTTGGCCGCCCGCACCTCGTCCTCAGGACGGAAGAATCCTGCCATAGCCGATTTCGAGATGTCGGCGATGGCAGGCAC
>JAFUUL010000001.1 GCA_017483805.1 Prevotella sp. | reverse complement strand
GCGCACCAGGCCGCAGCCCCAGTAGCGGCTGCCCAGCCTGTAGCAGTGCAGCAACTTGTCATAGTAGATCACGCCCCGCTGCTTCAGCCGCCGGAACGTCTCGCGGGGTGTCAGCCCCATCTGCCGTCCCACCTCGCTGGTCGTCCGGCATCCCTCGGTCATCTTGTTCGTTTCCGTCATCATGCGCACCATGCGCTCTGTTGTCTTCTGTTCTGTCATAGTCGTATGTTTCTTGTTAATGAATAAAACTACAACGGGGGCCCTCCGTCTTATGGCAAAGGTACGAAGAAAGGCTAAGAACGGGCGGCTATGGCACATACAAAATGCCCTCTCTTTCTGCGAAAGTGAGAGCAGCGAGAAAGAGAGAGAAAGAGTGAGATTTCAGAGAGAGAAAAGTGAGACGTGCCAAACAGAATTCCCGATAGTGCCCATTGATATTCGGAACACAGATTTCTTAAGAAAGATTTGGAACTTTCGGCAAATTATTGTATCTTTGCAGCATCAAAACCACATTGACAATGAAAGAGAGTAAACCATATCCCATTTTGGATGAGGAGGATGGCGGTTGCTTAACTGCACAGGAATCTTCTGTAGGTATGGCCTATGCCTATGAGGCACCGGCAATACCTGATGACGTGGACTATGCCCATATTGTGGACGGCGTGCTTCAGGTAACACCTGACATTGAGGAGGAAATAGCCGAAGTCGATCGTGGTGAGGTTGTTTCAATGTCTGAATTCAAAACAATGTTTGCCCGATGGCTCTAACCATTGAATTCAGTCGGCGCAGTACCAATCAGTTGCAGAAGATTTTGACGTTCTACGATGAGCGTAATGGGTCGGACGCATATAGTCGCCAATTGTTGCGCTGTCTTCTTGAAGAACTACAGCGTCTATCAAAGATGCCAATGGGCAGTAGTCCTTCCACCCGACCAGATGTCAGGTTCTTTTATTTGATGGGATTAACCATCATCTTTCGTTTTAACATACGCAGGTTAACCGTACTCAGCATTCGTTCGTCAGCACGTAAGCCTCTGAAAATATACCAAAAGAAATAGTTCTACCTCTGATACTTCATGGTAGGGCCAAGTTTATTACCGATGTCTATGCAGATTTTCTTGTCGTTCAGATAGGCATTGCTCCATTCCTGATAACCATCTGTTGGCAGTCGACGGAATTTATCCTTGACGCCACTGACAATCTGCCTCGTTCCTCCTTCTTCTATATCAACCAAACCCCACGCTAAGAGTGAGCCGATAAAAGCGGTATGCTGATTGCGCTTCTTCAATTGCCCGTGGTCGTAAAGTGTCACCTCTATTAGGGCGAGATTGGCATGTTCCCCTTGGTAGAATGTCTTCAGCACTTCGGCCACCTTCTGCCTGGTGAACTCACTGGGGAAGCGGAAACAGCGTGACACGGCAGACTGACTGTCAGACCCTGCCACCGCCTCTTCACCTTGCCTCATGTCCGTCTTACGCTCTTCGCTGTTAACATTCTCCACACTTCCGAAGTGGAACTGCCCGTCACCGTCCATTCTGAAATTGATGGTGTCCACATGGTCGATGTGCTGGCCTATCGGCGCATTGAAATTATTTGTGATGTGAATCTCTCTCTTCTTCTCGTTTTTCATATCGTCTATTTGCTTTGAGTCTCTATCTTGTCTGCATATTGTATGATCTGTCCAACTGGGCCATTGAAATTGTTACCGCATTTGCGATTGACAAATTCCTCGTCGATGCTGTCCACCAGCGCCTGCTCTTCATCGGTACCGTTGCGGATGAACTTGTACAGCATGGCCACGATGTGTTCCACGTACTCATAACTGGGCTTATTCTTGCAGTAGTCGACCATCATCTTCAGGGTGAACGAACGTTCTTGGCGCTCTTTCTTCTTGGTCATGTTCAGTTCCGACTTCAGCCGCTGGTTCTCGCTCTCCAGCGATGCGTTCCTCTTCTCCAGCAATGCTATCTTCTCCTTCATCTCTCTGTAGTCTTCGGCGGGAGCGGCGAACCACATGATGCCATCTTCTCTGTCGTCGTCAAGGCCCAGAGTGGCTTTGCTCCTTGCAAAGAAGTCCTCATTCGCCATGTCGGTCGGCGGCTTCTCAAACAATGTGATGGTACGATAGTTGAATGCATGCTCTATCATTTGCAACACCCTCAAACGCTCGTGCTTGTCTGTCCATAGCAGCAGAATCTCGTTGATGGCCTTTTGGGAAAAACTTTGTGTGATGTCATGCCAGTCGATGGCTATCCCGTAGAGATCTTTTGCCGCACAGGGCGTGGGCGTCAGGAAGATGCCCTGCATCTCCCGATTGTCGACCACGCTTTCCAGTATCAGGTCTTCTGCATCCATGTCCAGATAGTACTGACCGGGCTCCCTGAAGTAGTCCTTCAACTGAGATATCATTCGTTTGACATCATCAGACTGGTCGCTCTGCATCTTCAGCAGGTAAACCATCAGCATGATGACCGTCTTGGTGCAGCGTGTAGAGCCCAGGTTGGCCTTGATGTCCTGGGCATAGTCCTTCAGTTCAATGCGGGGCACTCTCTCATACAGCATCCGTGTGCACTGATAGAAGACCTCGTTCAGTATCTTAAGAGGTCGTATGCCGTCATAGGGCATAGCGGCACTCTTGCTCAGGATCAGATAGATTCTGTAGAGTTGCTCGCCGGGGAAGTCGCCCAGCATCTCATCCATCGTGGCTATGTTCTTCCACAGGAACTCTCGTGGCAGGTTGGGGAGCATAGTTTTTTAACTTACATCATTCATAATTGATTCTGTCTATAGTTATATGTCATTTTAGAAAGATATTTCGTCCCAGTAACCAGACAATACGGTTTCCAGGGCATCTCTTGTATCTTTGTCATCTCTGTCATCTGTGTCTTCACGCAATAGTATATTCTTAAAGTCCTTATCTATTACGTACCTATAATCTGCTATTGTAGAATTTCCGCCTCTTGTCTTGCATCTAAACCTATGAGTAACTTCCCATCCGATAACCAAAGATGTATCACATTTCTCTATGGAATCTTTAATGTTTTCTGCGATGGCTTTACAAATAATAATTCCAGATAAGAACGAAGCGTTAGCATCATCATACTCCTTTTTATACTGATAATACTTACTGTCCGAATAAGACGAAGAATAATAAGATGGGGGCCCCCAGATATTCATGTGCTCCTCTGCTTCTTTTTTCTGGTCAATTGCATCGCCCGTCTTTTTCATTGAGAGCGCCAATACTATTCCCTGCCTCCAAAAAGTTGTATCATTATACAAGTTCAACTTTGCCTCTTTGACCTTTGTTTCAATAGGCTGGTAACTTTCGAAGTCTAAAAGAGTCTTTGACAACTCTTCCCTAATAAGTTTTTCTGCTTTCTCTTCTTTAGATTGGCATCCTGCAAATAGCAGAGCACAAGAAATCATCATTAATATAATCTTTTTCATAAGTCTTATTTTTAATTTGCCGTTTGTTTACTTATATGTACTATTGAGGCCACACCAGCGGTTCATTAACGCTGAAGGTGAATATAGGTCTTCCTTCTTGGAATAGAGGAACCTCGACTTTTATGACTTTAGCCTGTTTGCAGCGTTTGATAAAGTCCGATTTGTTGTTGATGAAAATTACATCTGAACTGCCGTCTGCCGCCTCGTTGAAATAGTATTTCTTGGCCGGTGTGTCGTCAAACCTGACTGTGATATAATTGTCACCACGATAATTGTTACCGTGAATCTGCCCTTTTGTGATTTCTAACAGGACATCATTACCATATTTCTTCATGTATCTGACAGTTAGTTTAGCATATGTCCTTCCTTCATATGGAAAATGTTGACTGATGAAATTGTCACTTGTCAGTGATGCCCATACATTTTTAGTGTCGGTCATCTCATCATTACTTGTTGAGATATTCCATGTTGTTATGGTTCTCTGAGGCTGTAGACTTTCAACAAACTCCACCTTTGGTTCTTCTACAACCGGTTTTTCTGAAGGAATGAATTCAATTTTACTTTGCTCAGGAGCAGATGATGTAATAATGGCAAAGAGTATAACCGCAACAACGCCGACAGCAAACAACACAAAGAAACCAATTGAAAGTTTACTTGTTTGTGCTTTACTGCTTTGAGATGGTGATTTGCTTGTTTGTTCTTCCATCTTCGCCTGTTCAGCCCGTTTCGTCTTCTCGGCTTTCCATTTTAAAAATTCCTCAAACTCTTTTTTCTCTTCTTCTGTCATTTCAAGAAACTCTTTTGGTGAAGACTATAATTGCGATGAAACGAACACTCTTCAATTAATTGAAATTAAACTGAGGTAGTCATCGAATGTTTGCAGATTCTTGATGTCTTCAGGCACAGGCTCGCCAATGCTACTAAGATTACTCCTAAGTCGGTTTTTATAAGCACCAAGTGACCGCTTTTTCAGTTCCTGTAAATTATATGTGGTGTAATGACTCTTTTCGTACTCAGCCTCAAGTTCTTCGAAGAACAAATCAAGCATCAGTTCACGAATTTGGGCTTTATCACCCATTACAGCCAACCGACGGCATTGCCGCTGAAGGTCGGCACCGCGTGTGTTGTCCACGATGCGTCTCTTTAGGGAGTCTACATCGTTGGTCATACCCCACACCTTAAAGAAGAGAATAATCTGCAGCACTGCACCAACGATGTAGAGTACTGCTAGAAAGGTAATCCAGCCTTCATCGGGTGAACTGCCACTTCCAGCAGCAAATGAACTTAGGGCCGTCATCAGGCCAATAGTTGTCATTTGGATTCTTTTCATATTATTCCGTTGTTTCATAGTTTTGTAGTTTTATTTGTTGTTTGGAATATTAGGTATATATGTGTATAGCGATTCTATAAATCATCTCCTCGCAGCACACGACATCCTGCTCGCAGCCCATGAGGCAGCGAGTGAAGGGGGTACAGTAAGAAGGGAAGAGACTACAGTGAGCAGCCTACCCGCAGAAATTGGGGTGGGTAGTAACTGGCTGAAAATCAATGATTTACAAGAACTTTTCTTTGTCATTTCGATCATCAGGATTGTATTTCTGTGTACAAAGGTACGAATAAGTGAGCAAAGAAACAAATAAAAAATGAGATTTTTTATCTTTTCTTT
>JAFUUL010000052.1 GCA_017483805.1 Prevotella sp. | reverse complement strand
TTTCGTAACGGGCATCGGCTGTCAGTAATTCCATTATTTGCACAATCTGTTTATAAAGTGAATGCACAAAGGTAATCACTCTTTAGATTGTATGCAATATGTAAAAGCGGATACGCTTACGGAGAAAGAGGCATGAATCAGGGAGAAAGGAGCCTCCAAACTTCCTTGCGCCTATAGGCAAAAGACCTTGCGGCTCCAGCCAAAATGATTCTGCACTCCGAGGCAGAAGCAGGATGGAAGCAGGGTGGAAGCAGGATCGGAAGGCAATCCTGCTACCCTTATCTCGTTGACAGCCAATAGGTTGACTCCGCGAGAAGCAGGATAGCAGGATTGCGCTGGTTTTTAAGGTTTGATAGGCCGAGACGGCGATGTCGGCATAGCAAGGATTGGATCACCTTCCTTCTTATTTATCGTCGTCGAACAAACCGAGTTCTTTCCAGTTTCTGACTTCCTTGTCGAAATCGGAAAGGTATTCTCGGTCTTGAATCAAGCGAAACTTGTCGTATTCTCCATACGCTTTCTCTTTAGCCTCCTCTGCACTTACCGTTCCGGCACCCTCCAGCACCTCATAGTCGTACATGGTCATGAACCGCTCCAGTTGCTGCTTCCATTCTGCCATCGTGGTGATGAGATGGCGGTCAGCACGGTTTTCGGCTAAATCGAGGAAAGCATTTGAAATCTGATTCAATTGCGTCACCTCCTTGTCTGACAGGTAATTCTTGGCAACGATGGTGTCCGACCGCTGCACTCTGCCGTCTGGCGCATTCTTCCATGTAGTCAGCCCCATGTGAGGCATGTCGGCATCTGCTCGGTTGTAGATAATCTCCGCTGCCGTCTGGTGGGCCACCGCCCAATGCATCATGTTCTGCACCATCTTGAAGAACAACTGAGTTGTATTGCTCTTGGGGTCGTAGTCGGCACTACACTCAGCATACACATCCGTAATCTTCTGATAGTAGCGGCGCTCAGAGGTGCGAATCTCACGAATGCGCTCCAGTAGGTCGTCGAAGTAGTCTTGCCCAAAGTGTTTGCCCTGCTTCAGCCGTTCTTCGTCAAGCACGAAGCCCTTGATGATAAACTCCTTCAACACAGCCGTTGCCCAAATGCGGAACTGCGTGGCCTTGTAACTGTTCACCCGATAGCCCACAGCGATAATGGCATCGAGGTTATAGATCAGTTGTGAGCGGTTCACTTCGCGGTCACCTTCCATCTGAACTATTTCAAATTTTCGAATAGTTGCCTCTTCTTTCAGTTCGCCCGACTCATAAATCTGTCCTAAATGGTAGTTGACGGTACTAACCTCCACATTGTACAGATCCGCCATCCGTTTCTGCGTGAGCCAGAATGTCTGCCCATTAAACAGTACTTCTACGCGAGTTTCTCCTTGATTGGTCTTGTACATCAGGATGCGTGAAGTCATCTGGTTCTCAACGAGTTCTGTCATCGGTGTCAGTTCCTTGAAATAGATGCGAGCCGCCTGCACCTGCGGCTTCTTGCTGTCGGCATTCTCGGCAATGATCAAGCAGGCAAGGCGCGACAGATGGAAATTCTCCACTTTGCGATAGGTGCCAGACCCCAACTTAACCATCTCAACTGTCTGGTTAAAATGCAAGCCTGTTTCCATACCCCTGTCTTGGGCCACCTGCAATGCTTTATTCAGTACGCGGTTGAACTTCTGCCACGTGCTGTAGCCCAAGGCGGTAGCCAACTCTCTTGCGCTCCAGTATTCCTGTCCATCTTCAGCAGTCTTCTTGATTTGTTCGAAGTCTGGCTGTATGGGGTGTATATTCTCTTCTACCATATCGCCTGCAAAAATAAGCATTTTATTCCAATACGCCAAACATTGCTGGCAATAAATCGATATGATTAGTCTAATATCTCAAACTTGGTCACCACGAAGGAGCCGCCGTCGGTGTCGGTCTTCAGGCAGACGTTCTGGAAGTAGGTGAGCATGCCATTCTCTACGCTGATGGTCTTGCACTTGTAGCCCAGATAGGTGGTCTCGCCAAGGTTGAGATGGGTGCCCTTGATGAGTCCCTTGTCCTTGGCCCAGCGCATCTCGTCGTAGGCTATGAGGGGCGACTCCTTGAGGCTGGGGTTCACCAGCATGATGTTACATCCCATGAGGATGCCCAGGGCGTCGGCGGTGGCGGGTACGGTGCTGGTGCCCGACGGGGTGGTGATGGTCAGCGAGCCATTGTTCAGGACGACGATGCCCAGCATGGGATTGACCTCCCTGATGTACTTGCCGCCATCGCGATACTCAACGCTGCCGCCACCAAGGCCGGCAAAGGAGTAGGTGGCGTTGAAGTTGCGAATCTCCCACGGCATCTCCACGTCGTGGTATTCGACGGCGTTGCCCAGAGAGTCCACAATCTGCGTGCGCAGCACGGCCCGGTAGCCCAGGGGCACCGTGGAGTTGCACTCCACCCTGACGTTGCCGTCCTTGTCCACGCGGCTGATCCACGGGTCGCCCATGGGGCGCAGTACGCCGTCGCTCTTGGGGCGGTAGTCAGCCTCGTCATCCTCCTCATCGTCGTAGGCACGGTTGGGCAACAGTTGGCGCGAGCCGCCCAACATGCCCTCAATGGTGTAGTAGTCCGTCATGTCTTCCTGCGGGAAGTCGCTCAGCATGACGCTCTGCACGGCGGTGCCGTCGGTGAAGACCGGAGGCACCAGTTCGCCCTCGCCCTTCTGGCTCTGCACCTCGGCCTCCCACTCGCTGTGGTTGCCGAAGTTGTTCCACACACGATTGAGCGAGTCCTTCACGGTGAACTTCTTGGGCTCCTCCCACAGTTTGGTGACAAAGAGGTCGGGCGTGGTGTAGGTCTTCTTGTCCTCGCCCTTATTGATGAACGGGAAGAAGAGTCCGCCGCGCAGGTTGAGTCCTGCGTCGGCCAGGAAGTGCGGATAGAAGCCCTCCTTGGTCACAAAGGTGTCGTATTTGAGCCGCATGAACGGCATCAGGTCGATGTGGAGGCCGGCCGCCATATTGACCGTCAGGTCGAAGCGCACGAAGGGCGAGGCCCGGAAGGTGCCCGTGCCGGACAGGGCGAAGAAATCGGGCGTGGCGGGTATGTTGGTGTAGGTGAAATCGAGTATGGGGTTGAACCTGTCCTCTTCACCGTAGTACTCCAGCCCGGCGCTGACCTTCAGTCGCGTCAGGTCCTCGTGGGCATAGCGCAGTTCCACCTCGGCAAAGGCCTGCATCAGTGCTCCCAGCGTGGCTGAGAAGGTGACGTAGACGGGCACGTAGCCCACCATCGTGCCTGTGGCGGTGAAGAAGATGGGCTTCTTCATCAGCGTCTCTTTGTCCAGCAGTTTCTTCTTGGCCTTCAGGTCTATCTTGTCCACCAGGCTGTTTTCCAGCGTGCCGGTGAGCACCAGTCCCATGCGCTTCACCTTGCTGGTGTAGGAGCGTATGCCGTCTGTCCCCCTGACGGGAGGGCCCGACTTGAAGGCGAAGTGCGTCTGCAGCGTCACCTTGCTCTGCGTCTCCAGTGTGAGGGGATCTTCGCTGATGGTCCATTTGTCGGTGACGAACACCAGTGGCGGCAGCGACTTCATGCCGTCTTCGGCAGCGCGTGTGGAGGCCGGGGCCTGCTGCGTGTAGTACGGGTCAGAGGGGTCGGAGGTGAACACCAGGTCGGCGTTGTAGAGCAGTTCCTCCAGCGGTGCGGGGCGGAAGCGGATGTCGGCCACCTGTCCTTCTGTCGACCAGGTGAGCACGTAGGCGCAGCAGCCGAAGTCGTCCTTCTGGAAGGGCAGCACCTTGCCCACATACATCTGGGGCACCTCCTTCAGGAAGCGCACCTTGATGCGGCAGAGGGCGGTGTCGAGTTCCAGCACCTCGTAGTCGCCAGTGGCCAGATACTCGTAGTTGGGGTTCACGGTGTCGGTCTCCTTAGGTTCGATGTAGGGGTCGCGGTCGAGCACGGCCTTATCCTCGAAGTACACCTGCTTGATCTCGTCGGCAGCAAAGTGGCGCGTGGCGGAGGAAGTGGCGATGGTGTAGCCGCCGGTGGCTGCGTCATACTGCAGGCCGCTGCATCCGGCCACGGGGAACGACAGCAGGTTGCCCTGGGTGGTGACCACGACGAGGCGGTCCTGGGCGCGGACGGCCGTTGTCAGCAGCAGGCCGACAAGGGCGAGGAGCGAGATGGTGAGTCTTCTTCTCATGGCTTACGGATTTTGAGTGTTGGCTGATGGTCTATCTTCACCATATAGGTGCCTGCGGGCTGTGCCGAGAGGTTGACGGTGGCCTGTCCGCTGGTGCCTATCGTCTGCTGGTGCAGGGTGCGTCCGGCGGCATCGTAGACGGTCAGCATGCTGCCAGCCTTCAGGCCTGTGGCGTGCAGTTGGCCGTCGGCACCGATGGCCACGCGGCTGCAGCCCTTGGCCAGTCCCTTCACGTCGGATGCCTCGCCCGTCATGGTGAAGCCCTTGAAGTCGGCACACGGAATGGTCAGTTCCACCGTCTGGGTGGTCAGTATTACATTGTCGCCCTCCCACAGCAGTTGGGGGCGTTCGTTCAGCATGAATATGCGCTGGCTGCCGTCTGCCATCGCAATGGTCAGCGCGTTCTGTGCGCTGACCATCGTGACGGCCATCATCAGCAGCAGGCTGATGAATAATCTCTTCATAATCGTTTACTTCTTAATGAATTGACTTCATCGCTTGATAAATTCTACGCGGCGGTTCTTGGCGCGGCCAGCATCCGAGGAGTTGTCAGCCACAGGCTCATGCGAGCCCTTGCCAACGGCACGGAGGTTGAAACCGTCTACGCCCAGATTCTCCAGAGCCTTCACCACGGCCTCGGCACGCTGCTGCGAGAGCGGGTCGTTGATCTTGTCGGAGCCTTGGTTGTCGGTGTGGCCCTGCACCTCGAAGCGAGCCGTCGGGTTCTTCTTCATGTAATCGGCCACTTTCTGGATCTCCTCCATCGACTCACTCTTCAGGGTCGCCTTACCGGTCTCGAAGAGAATGTTGTTGGTCACGAACTTACCCGTCTCGGCAATGGCCTTCTCGACTTCGGAACTATAGTCTGTGGTATTGCGCTCATAGAGCGCTACAGCACCCTTAGCCATCACGATGTTTGTAACATAAATACCCTTGTTGCTGTCAGAACCACCTTCCATCCACCACCATCGCGGCTGCTTTTGATTAGGAATGTTCACGATGCGGGAGTAGTTGAGATAGACTTTGAGCGCACGCTTGTTGAAGGAGATGGCAATGTGGTTCCAGTCATTCGGCTTGAATACTTTTCTTATGGCTTCTGTTTGGGCAGCACCAGTTATGTCATTGCCGTTAGGAGCCCAAGACTTC
>JAFUUL010000051.1 GCA_017483805.1 Prevotella sp. | reverse complement strand
TCGCTGCCCATGCCCTTGTGCTTCATCTGCGGGCACGAGAAGTTCAGTTCCACGGCGTCGCAGCCAGCCGCCTCGGCCATCCTCGCCAGACGGGTCCACTCATCCTCAGTCTGCCCCATGATCGAGGCGACGACCACCTTCGTCGGGTAGTCCTGCTTCAGCCGCCGCAGAATATCAAAATCCATCTCCACGGGGTTCTCGCTCAACTGTTCCATGTTGCGGAAGCCGTAGAAGTCGCCGTGGATGCCGTTGCTGTGCTTGGCGTCGAAGCGAGGCGACACCTCCTTGATTTCCTGCAGGCAGATGGTCTTGTAGAACACACCCGCCCAGCCGGCATCGAAGGCGCGGGCCACCATCTCGTAGTTCGTACATACCGCCGACGAGGCGAGGAAGAACGGGTTCTCGCACGGGATGCCGCAGAACTTAATCCGCAGGTCAGGGTACGGGCCGTCGGCCACGTCGTCCGGACCGATACTGCGCACCATTTCCTTGATGCGGACGGGGCCGCCCGGGTGGATGCAGGCCTGCTCCGCCCGCTCCAAGTCAGCGTCTGTGCAATTCTTCACCCAGCGCAGTGCGGGCTTGTGGTTGTCGAAACGGATGGCGCGGATGGCCCGTGCCGGGTCGCCCGTTGCGCAGGCCTTGGTGCAAGGAGCATCCTGGCACAACAGGCAGCGGCTGGCTTCTTCGTAGATATTCAGTTTCATAGACTTATTTTTTTTACTGATGGTGGAGAAAAGTGCTTGATTTCACTGAGTGTTTATCTGATTTCAAACAGGTTGTAGAAGCCGGTCAGCATGAACACCTTCTTGATGTCATCGCTGATGTGCGCGACGATGACCTTGCCGCCCTTGGCAGATGCCTCCTTGCGGATGGTCAGCAGGAGGCGCAGGCCGGAACTGCTGATGTACTCCAGATTGGTGCAGTCGAGGATTATTTCCTTGTCAGCATTCTCCAACATGGGAGCGATCTCTTGTTGTGCAGCGACGGCTGCGGGGGTGTCGAGGCGGCCACTGACCGTAGCATAGATGCCTCCATTCTGTTCTTTTACTTCGAAAATCATAGTTGTAATGTTTTATTTGTTGTTTAACTTCTTTCTGAGTGTCAGGATATTCTTGTTGTCTTTCCGCTCGTAGGCGACGTCATCCATGATCTGACGGACCAGGTGGATGCCCAGCCCGCCAATAGGGCGCTCCTCTGCCGAGAGGGTCGTGTCGACTTCAGCCTTGGCCGTGGGGTCGAAGGGCTTGCCGCTGTCGCTGATGACGAACGAGAGCACGCCGTTGACTATTGTGGCTACGATGTTCACCGTCCCCTTTGTTCCCTCGGGATAGGCATACTCCATCACGTTGACTACCGCTTCCTCAATGGCCAAGTTCAGGCTCATGGTCTGCGATGCGTCGAGTGCAGCATCCTCGGCCACCTCGTCGATGAACTGTGGCAACTGCGGAACGGTAGCGATGTCGTTGGGCAGGGTGATGGAGTGGCGGTGCTCACCGTCGGCAGCGGCCTTGGGATTATACTGTATGGCCATCATCGTCAGGTCGTCGCTCTGCTCGGCCTCGCCGACGAACGCATGGACGGCATCAACCATCTTTTCCACCAGCGTCCGCGGCGATTGACAGCCATCGACACAGATGGCGCGTGCCGTGTCGAGCACGCGCTCGTCGCCAAACTGACCGTGATGAGCATTTTCTGCCTCAGTCAGACCATCGGTGTAGAGGAAGATAGTCGTGCCGCTGTCGATGACCGTTTCCTGTAAACTGAATGCCCAGCCCGGCATCACTCCGGCTGGCAGGTTGCTGTCAACGGGCAACAGGCCAAGACGAGTCCCGTCCCCGGAGATGAGCAGCGGAGCATCGTGGCCCGCATTGCAGTAATCCATGTGGCCCGTCTGCAAGTCCATGACGCCGACGAACAGTGTGACGAACATATTCATCTCGTTGTCTTCAGCGATGGTGTTGCTCAGTTGGCTGACGATGCGCTCCGGTTTTTCTTCATGAGCTGAGATGGTGCGGAACAAAGCCCGCGTGACGGCCATGACCAGCGAGGCGGGAATACCCTTACCGCTCACGTCACCGATGCAGAAGAACAGTTTCTGGTCGCGGATGTAGAAGTCGTAGAGGTCGCCGCCCACGGCCTTGGCGGGCGTCAGTTGGCCGTAGATGCTCACCTCGTCGCAGTCGGGGAACGGCGGGAAGGTCTTGGGCAGCATGGCCATCTGGATGGCGCGGGC